>JAIMAE010000261.1 GCA_023512105.1 Bacillota bacterium
TAGCCAGGATATTCGGATGGTCTAGCCAACGATACCCAACCGCTCTTCATAAAGCGACCATCTGGACGTCGCAGGCCAAACCCGGTGCCGGTAGGCTTAAAGCAAGCGAGGTTGCCATCCACGGTTACCTGGATGAGGAGGGAGGGGCCATGCAACACCACTATCGTTCCCGCTGGTTGTGGGCGGGCATGTTGCTGGCAGCCATCAGCCTGGCCGGCTGCGGCAGTCAGGGCCAATCTTCGGCTGCCTCGACGTCAAGTAGCATCCATGCCGCACTCCCGAGTCAAACCGCAACCCAAAGTCCGCAGGAGCAGGGGCAGACCATGACGATCTATGTCCTGCGCGGCGAGCCATATGGAGTGGTGGGGCCTGACCACAAGCACCACGACACCATTGCGCCCGCCAACCTGGTACTGCGCCAAGGGGTTCCTGTCACCTTGACCATCATCAACTACGACGAGGGCGCACACACCATCACTGCCCCCGACCTTGGCATCAACATCCAGATACAACCGGGCCAGCAGCAGTCTAACGATACCGTCAAGCCGGTGACGACGACCTATCGCTTCACCCCGACCAAGACGGGAGACTTCCGTTGGTACTGCACCCTTCCCTGCGACAAAGGCGGTGGATACTGGGCCATGACCAGCGGCTACGACGGGCCTGACCAAGACGGGTTCATGGCAGGGTACTTTATCGTGATCCCGAACGGCTCCCAGGCCCTTTAACGGTGCGCCCGAAGACACAGGCGCTAACGCGCAATCCGTCTACTGGAGGGACCCTGTCCGGTAGGCGGCTTTGTTTTGTCCACTCCAAGGCGTTCGGATCTTTGGAGACCTCGGTCAAGCCGTCAAGGAGACGGAAACAGCGGATACGGAACACGAGGAGCCGGCAGGGTGGCAGTGCGGCAGCGGAGCGCGTTTCGATCGATGTCCCCCCGATGTCAGGCCATTCCGGCTCACCCCGGGGCCTCCACCGCGGGAGTGTGCGAAAGGGCCAGGGCGCGAGGGGGAGGTTTTTGGACTTGCTCGACGGCGATGGGCCGGGCTACACTGAGTCAAGAATTCTCGGTGCTTCCGCGCATTCATACCGGAATATGAGGAGGAAGAGGCAATGGATTTTCAAGCCTGGCGGGAGCTTGTGGGCCCGGTGGCGGGGCTGGGAGAGGTGGACGGCCTCTCGGACCGTGCCGCTGCGGCCGCCATCGACCCGACTCGCGTCGAGGGGGTCCGCGCGGTCCGTTCTTACGGCTCTGAGGAGGACCCGAAGCGAAGGCTATGGTGGGTGCGCAGCCGCGAGGACCTCAAGCGGGAGGAGGAGCTATGGGCCCGGGCCTTGATCCAGGTCGGCGTCCGCCCACAGGACCGGGTGTTGGTAGCGCTGGAGCATCCCGACTGGAACCAGGCGGTGGCGGCCGGGGTGGCGGTGATGGGAGCCAAGGCGCTGGTCTCGGCCGCTCTTGGCGAACCAGCCACTTGGGAGGTCTTTCGGCCGACGGTGGCGGTGATGCTGCCCAAACAGGCCTACCGGCTGGGGCGCCAAGGTGGGCTTGGACGCTTTGAACGGGTGGTGTTGTGGGGCGACATTGGTCGCAGCATCTTTCGCCTGCGGGCAGAGCTTTGTCCTTCCACCACCGCCTTGGCGGAGGTCTACGCCTTGACCGAGCACCCGGGGCCTCTGGCCGTCGAGTGTCCGGCCGGCCAACTCCATTGGTTGCGCGAAGGGGTGGCGGTGGAGTGGGTCCAGCCCGCAGAGCTCCGCGGATCCGCGCTCCGGGAGGTGGTGGTGACGGACTTGGAACCGCGGGCCTTGCCGCTCTACCGGTATCGCACCGGAGACTTGGTGGAAGTCCGCGACCAGCCGTGCCCGTGCGGCGCCGACGGCCTGGTCAGCTCGCCGGTCCTGGGGCGCCTGCGCGACGTGATTTGGCTGGGCGGCAAACCGGTGGTTCCCAAGGCGCTGGCCGATGCGGTGGCGGGCGTACCAGGGGTCGGAGAGTGGCAGGTTTCGGCCCGCTGGGATCGCGGTCGGGCCAAAGACCTGGTGGCGGTCGACCTCACCGTCGAACCCGGCCATCAGCCGGAATCGGTGTTGGAGAACGTAGACCGGCGCGTCCAGGAGGTTAGCCGTTGGTTGACGGTTCGGGTCTCCGCGGTCGGTGAGAGCGCCTTGCGGGAGGAGCCGCGCTTTTCGATTCGCGACTTCCGTCCGGCGGCGCGCGCCCATTTGCGGGTGGCCCAGGCGCTCTAATCCTCGCCTTTGGGTGGCGGGTCGAGGCCGGGCGAGGCGCTTTCCGCCTCGCCTGGCGGCTTTATGTCCAGTGCCGCCAACCGCTCCCGCAAGAGCTGGCCCAACTGGGGGTCGAGCTCCTCGGGGGTAATGGATTGCCCCTCGTACGGGCGCCAGCGTAAAGCCGCCTCGGGGGCGCGGTCCAAGATGGCCTTTCGCCATTGAGGGTCGGCGAGAAAGCGGGCCATGGTGCTAAAGCTTAAGGCCGCCCGGGCCTCCAGGAGCGCCGCCGCCATGGCGGACAGCCACTCCAGACATCCCTCGCTGGCCAGATCGGGATAGAGCAACGCCACGATTTCGCGCACC
>JAIMAE010000262.1 GCA_023512105.1 Bacillota bacterium
GTCTCTTCGGCCGTGGTCCATCCGGCAAAGGTGCCGAGGCGGCCAAAGCACAGGGTCAGGGTGGCCACGTCCAAGGTGCAATAGGCGGCGATCTCATCCTTGTGCCCGGCGTTCCACATGGGAAGGACGTCTTCGCCGCTGGGGCCGATTTTTCCCGGCACGCCCAGCAGGGAGGCCAACTCGTGTTGGCTTAAGGGGGTGGAGGCGCCGTAGTCGGACAGGAAGTCCATGAGGTCTAGGTGGTTGTCACGATAGCGCTGACGGTACTCTCCCTGCCAGTAGGGAGTTGGTGCCACCCCGTGCAGCAACGCTCGCTGCACCAACACCGGAAGGTCAAAACGGCGACCGTTGAAGGTGATGAGGCGAGGAGGGCTGACCTGGGCAAGTCGGGCCAACCCCTCCCAAAAATGTCGGAGCAGCACCACCTCGTCCTCGCCTGGGGCCAGGGCTTTGAGCTGCTCGACGCCGCCATCGGGCCCCAGGTAGCAGACCGAAATCGCAACCACCTGGTGGAACAGCGGCTTGTGCAGCCCTCGCCCCTCCGAGGTGTTCTCCCCGCCTTGCGCCTCGGGATGGACCTGGCGATAGAAGGGGTCATCGGGAACGGTTTCGATGTCGAGCACCAAGGATGGACGCATCCCGTCGCCTCCGCCGCGCGCATGCTGGTACCCATTGTGGAAGATCGGGACCAGGTTGTCGAGGGGGAGCTAGTTGTCACCACATAATGAAAATATATGGGCGGTTATAAGGCTGGCTGGCTACCGAAGGTGGCGCAGACGGCGTAGGGTAGAGGTGCGAGGAGAGACGAAGTTGCGAAGAAAGGAGCGAAAGCCATGATCAAGCACGGGATCTTGCCGACCCCCTTTGCCCCTCACCTGCGCTCGCCCAAGTGGCCGCGATGGATGGCCGCGCTGCGTCGACAGCTTGCAGGGCTGGGGCGACCGGAAGAGCAAGCGGTCGAGCGCTACGTTTCCGAACAGCTGGCGCATCACCCGGAGCCGGGGGACACCGTATTGGTGAATTGGGCGGTAGAAAGCGGCCAGGCAGCCCGAGGTTACCAATAATCCGCTGGGCTGCCTGGCAATCGCCGGTGCCGTCAGCCCACTAATTCCTCCCGGTGAATGCCAAACGGACGCTGGATCGGGGCATCGGTAAAGGAAAAGAGCACCGATTCCTCGGTGGCGATGTGCCGATGCGGCGTCCACGAGGGCACGACGAAGACGTCGTTGGGTTCCCACTCCATGATGGTATTGCCCGCCTCGGTGCGTCCGCGCCCCTCTACCGCCACGTAGATGGTGCCGTGGGTGTGGCGATGGGAACGCCCGCGAAACCCCGCCGGCAACAGCTGTAGGAAAGCGTCGATGGTGGGGAGCACCGAGCCACCCGTCACCGGATTGATGTACTCCAATTTCCATCCTTCCACCGGATGGGGGGCGTCCGTGTTTCGGAGACGTTCTAAAGCGGCGCGAGCGGTGGTGTAGCGGTAGTTGATCACCGGCGAGTACAGGCGCGAGGAATCCGGCACTCCCTCGGTCGGGCGCATGCTTTGGCCAAAGCGGACGATGGAGTCGTCGTCTTCCCGCTGTACGCTTTGGCGACGAACCCCGTCCGGCCCCACCGGATAGTCGCTCTTAAACATGGCGTTGGCGGTGTGCACGAACGGAAAGTCCAAACCGTCCAACCAGACCATTGGCTTGTCGGATTCATTGCCGTGGTCGTGCCAGCTCCAGATCGGCGTGGTGATGAAATCTCCGCGGCGCATCAGCGTCTTCTCGCCGTCCACCACGGTGTAGGCCCCGTCGCCCTCCATGATGAAGCGAATGGCATTGGCGACATGCCGATGGGTAGGCGCGATCTCTCCCGGCATGATCACCTGAAGGCCGGCGTTGAGATAATGGGTAACGGCACCGGTATACCGCTTGGCCGGATTGGTCATGGTCAGTACGCGGCGCTCGGCGTCTTGAGCGCTGATCAGCCGGCATGCTTCTTCCAACCACGGCCGTAGCGCCTTCCAAGACCACAGGTACGGCACCTCGGGGACATCCGGCTCGTCGGTGATGAGCCGGCCCAGCACCATCCACAACGGGGTCACATGCAAAGGAGCCACGGCATCGGCCAGTGTCTGCGACTTGGCTAGGTCAATGGCGGCCACCAACAATCCCCTCCCTTGATACCAACGAATGTGACAACACCCAAATTTATAATACTATTATCTGTTCCGCCTCTGGGGCTTTCAATTGCTGGAGAGCCTAAGTTCTCCGCGGCCCTTGGGGCCGACAAAAAGGCGGCGACATGGCCTTTTGCTCATATCGCCGCCGGTATTGCGCTTGCCGGTTAGTAATGCAAGGCCATGGCGGCAAAGCCAGTCAGCAATCCCATGATGGCCACCGCCACCGCCACCGTTACCAAAGCCCGGGCTGGAACGGCGCGGCCGACCATGACCAGCGAGGGTAGGCTGACCGCCGGCAAGGTGGTGAGCAGCACCCCCGCCGGGCCAGGCCCCAGCCCAAAGCGCATCAAGGTCTGCACGATCGGGATCTCTCCGGCGGTGGGGATGACAAACAGCGT
>JAIMAE010000050.1 GCA_023512105.1 Bacillota bacterium
CCCCCCCCCCCCCCCCCCCCCCCCCCCCCCCCCCCCCCCCCCCCCCCCCCCCAAAATCTGGAAACTCCCTGGATGGCGCCCCTGGTGCCTCCCGGACCTCCCCTGAGCCCTCCGCGCCGCTAACCGGCCGCGCACGGCCCCCTGCCCCCGTTGCGTTCGGGGGGAGGGGATCACCCATGCGCGCTCAGGACATCTTCCTGCGGCATCTGACGATCGCTTTTCAACCCATCTACCACCTGTCGCGCGGCCACCGCATCGGGTGGGAGGCGCTGCTGCGCGGCCCAGGCGGCCGGCCCATTCCCGTGCTGGCCTGGCTCGACCGCGCGGCCCGCGAGGGATGGCTGGGCGACCTGGCCCGACGAGCCTGGGAGCTGGCGCGGAGGCATGCCGCCGACGTGCTGGCGCCTGACGAGGTGCTGTTCGTCAACTGGGACCAACGCGCCCCGTTGCCCGATCACCTGCCCTGGCCCCAGACGGTGGTAGAGCTCTCCGAACGCCTCCCGCTCCCGCCGGACGTGGTGGCGCGGATCCACGACCTCGGCGCCCGCGTCGCGATGGATGACTTCGGGCAAGGCGTCACGTCCCTGCGCGCCCTGGGTTCTCCCGGGGTGGACGTCATCAAGCTGGACGTGACGGTCACCCACGGCATCGACCGTGACCCGGCGCGCCAGGTGCTGCTGCGCGGTCTGAACGATTTGTGCCTGGCGTTGGCTCCCGATTTATGGATTTTGGCCGAAGGGATTGAGACGGAGGGAGAGCGCGCGGCCCTCATCGGCTGCGGCATTGCGTTCGGCCAAGGCTTTGCGCTGGGAATGCCCCAGCTGGCTCCCCGTTTTCGCACTTTGCCCCAGGCGGCGCCGCCCTCCGAGCCGGCCGCCGGGGGCGCCCTGCCCGGAGCGCACGACCATGCGTAGGGCGGCCCGGTGGTTCCGAGCACTGCGCTCGCGGCCACGGCGGGGCCGGGCGGCCGTCGCCCCGTCCCCGCCCCCATGGCTCACGGTTCAAGGCATCCTGCGCCATTGGGCGCGGGTCACCGCGCCGCGGCTGCTGCAGTTCTGGCGCACCCATGTGATCCGCACCGGACTCCGGTGGTGGACGCGGAACTACACGCCGCCGCTCCCGTCGTCGGCCGCCGCCCTCCTGGCCCGGCCGCCGTGGGGCTGGGGCACCGCGTGGGTGGATGAAGACGGCCAGATTCAGATCCGCGACCCCGACCAGGTGCCTGGCGTGTATCCCGTCCTCGTGGTGCCTCCCACCGGGCTGCGGGTCTGGGTCAATGGCCAAGCGGCCACCGGCGAGGTGGTCGTGCAAGCCAGCGATCTCATCGAGGTCGAATGCGAGGCCACCCCGCCCGTCGCCCGGTTCGCCATCACCGTGGATGCCGACGAACTGACCGCCGTCCTCGCCGTCGAATACGCGGAGGGGGTCATCCGCCGCCTGGAGCCCGGCCCGCCCCATTGGCGCCTCACCCTGGCGCCCGCCGTCGAACGGGTCTCGCCGCCGGAGATCCCCGTCGCCGCGGTCCTCGAAGCGCTGGACCGCCAGGGCATCCGCATCGGCCGCGTCGACGCCCCCACCCTCGCGTCGTGGCTGGCGGCCAAGCAAAGCGGGCGGTGGGTGGTCGCCCAAGGCATTCCGCCGGATGGCGGGGAGGTCGACCGCTACGAGCGGGTGGAGCTGCCGCCGGTGATCCGGCGCATCGGCGAGCGGGCATGGGAAGCGCCTCAGTATGTGGAGGCGGGCACCATCGTGGCCACCCTGCATCCGGGGCGGGCTGCCCGGCCGGGGATGACGGTGCGCGGAGCGACCCTGCAACCCCCACCCCCGCCGGCGCCGCCGTTGCAACTGGGTTCTGGGCTCGCGCCGATGCAACACGGCGCCCATCTGGTGGCGACCACGGCGGGACGGGTCGTGTGGACGCACGGGTACGCCGCCGTGGTACCCGAAGAGGTCCAGGTGGAGCCCGTCGAGGCCCCCCTCCTGGCGGTGCCGGGCGATGCGGTGCTCGGCGCGGTCCGCCGGCAAACCGTGGTGGTCGCCGGGGACTTGACGGTCCTTGAGGCCGTGGAGGACGCGGAAGTGGTGGTGGGCGGGCGGTTGCACGTCTTCGGCGGGGTGCGGCGCAGCCGCATTTGGCAGGGGCTCCGCGCGGCCAGCTACGAGGAACTCCTCACCCTGGCCGAGGCTTTGCGGCAACGGCTGCAAGCGTTGGAGGACGCCCTCGGGCAGGTGCTCCGCCACGCGGGCCAGACTCCACTGCCTCGCGAGCGAATCGTCTCCTGGCTCCTGGACACCAAGTTTCCCCAAGTTGCGGACTGCGCGAAGGCCTTGCGCCCGCGACTCAGGCAACCGCCCTACCGGTCGGATGCCTGGGCCCGCCTGTGGGGGGAACCGTTATCCCAAGCCTTGCAGGCATTGCTCCGCCCGGCGGAGACGGAACGACCGCCAGGGCGGCTCGAAACCGTGATGCGACACCTTGAGGCCGCCCATCAGCAGTGGACGGCCGGGCCGCCCCCGGGACTGATGGCGGGAGGGGGCACCCGAATCCTGAAGGCCACCGCGGCTTCCACCGTGCAATCGGGCGACGACCTCGTCCTTGGCGATGCCGAACGCAGTGATGTCGAGGCGGCACAGGCCGTCCAGATTCACGGCGCCCTGGTAGGAGGGACCGTCCATGCCGGCCGGGCCATCGCCGTCCACACCGTGGGATCGGACGAGCAGGCCGTGCCCGCGCTGCTGGAGATCCAGGATCCCCACGGCAGCTGCGCCCTCCATCACGGCTATCCCCCGGCTCGGGTGCGCATTGGCCTTCAGAGCTGGAGCATCGACGAGGAACACTGGCACTGGCGCTGGGACGCGGAGCATGGCGGCCCCGGATGGTCCCCGGCGGAGCGCGACGCGTGAACCAGGAGGTCCCGTAAAGCCATCTCGGCGTCCCTCCTCCCATTAGCCGGGTGACAGGCCAGCACCGCCACATCCAATCGTGGTCAAACAGACCCGTCAGCGGGGATCCACGCCCTCAGGCCCAAGCGGAAAGTCGAAACCGGCAGACGGCCCCACCCCCATCCGCCGCACGTCCTCGCCCGGTCGGTGGCGATGGTCGCGGCCATCCTCTTCGACGGGGTCTGTGGGCGCCCTGGGGAGCCTCGTGGGTGTCGCAGGGCACCGGACTGCCCAGCCGCGTCTTCTGGGCGTCGGGCTTGTGGCGCCTTGGGCCTTCCGCGGCCAATCCCTCAGGACCGCTGCGGCGTCACACCCCCAAAATTGTCGCCAAGTCGCGGGAGATCCGACAACGATCCCCCCTGTGCCCGCATAGCCTATGCCACCAGGAAGCACCGAGCGACGGAAGGGAGGGCAGAGCGCGGCCCGGCGAGCCCCGTGGATGGCTCCTCCCGTCCTCCGGCACTCGTACCGCATTGCACAGGGGGCTTCGCCGCGCCACCCGCCCGGTGCTTCCAGCCCAACCGGACCAATCTTGTGGGGTCTACCTTTACTTGGCCAAAAAAGTCTCGAATTGGCTGACTGGGTAACCGACACTAGGCTTCTCAGGCCGAACGCTCTGGGCGAAAAGGTTCCAGCCCCCGGGGGCCCGGGCCCAGAGCACGCGCAGTGCGGCTTTGCGGGCTCTGGAGGCGGGGCCCCGGGAGCGATAAGATGGCGCCGAGAGCGTCGGTCCCAGGGAATCGAGGCGGACGATCAAATTGGGAAACACTCGCCCTTTTGCGGCCAAATAACGTGAGATCCGACACCAATCTGTGCCCATCTTATCCAGTGCCACCGGACCTGACCGCCCGACCGACCACCTCATGGACTAAATGGTTTGGAGTGGGAGACATGTCGAATGCGGCTTCACCGCCTTGGCTCGCCCATTGTCCCGTTGGTGCCCGTCGAACCAACCACGCATCGTGTAGCGTGGCCTGACAGCGATCACTCCTCCTCGCGCTTCTGGATCCCAATCCCAGGAAATGCCGCAAGCGTCTTCTCTAGACCTCGCGGCAGTTCGCGCAAGCGTCCCAACACGCCTCACACCAGACGAGTGCTCCGACGTGTCAAGTGCGTCGGAAGGCAATCTCGCCTCTCCACGTTGACGGACCCCCACTGGGTAACCGATACTAGCACACGACACCGAGTGGTGTCCTATTGGCCCGGTACGGTGCGATGCGGTGGCCGGATGCACGATGTGTTTCACCTCGTGGCCGACCCCACGCGACGGCGGGTGCTGGGCTTGCTGGCGCTTGGCGGTGAGCTGCCACGCCATGCCACGGCGGTCCAATTTCCCCTGGGGCCGGGAGACGCGCTGCCGGCTCACTGCAGCCCCGCTGCGCGCCATCCCACAATGGGTCGGGTTCTACGCACCACCCTGGGCCCAGCAGGTCGAGCGCCCACACGACTGGCTGAAGGAGGAACACGAGATGGACGCTTCGGTTTCCCTGGACTTTGACTGCTCGAGCCCCACGGAACGCGTCTGGTCCGCCCTGACAGATCCCACTACCCTCTCCCGGTGGATGTTTTTCGAAACGGAGGACTTCCGGCCGGTGGTGGGGTGCCGCTTTCATTTCCGCCCGAAGCCCGAGATCGGGTGGCCCGCCGTCGTGGCAGGCGAGGTGCTGGAGGTCCAGGCGCCGCATCGCCTGGTGTACACCTGGGAAGTGTCCCAGCTCGGGCACGCGACCCGGGTGACGTGGACGCTGACGCCCCTCGACGGCGGCGGCACCCGGCTGCACTTGGAGCAACGCGGCTTTGCCCCGGAGGCCACGCAGGAGCTGGAAGGGGCGCGGTATGGGTGGAGCGCCCAAATGGGCCAACTGCAACAGGTCCTTGGCCTCGCGTGACGGCCGCCTGTACGCGGGGATAGCGGTGGTGGCGTCAGCGGTGGGAACGGCGGCCCAGACGCCGACACCGGCGCGTCTGCTTGCGTCCCCGCGGTCCCCGATCTCGCCCGGCGGCCACCCCCTGCGCGGAGCCAGGCTCTCTCGCGGCGGGGGGGGGGGGACAGGTGCACTCCGTCCGCCTCCCCATACCGTTCCATCCGTTGCGCCGAATCCCTCGCACTCTCCAGACGGCGCGAGCTTCATGGGAGGGCCGCCGCCTCGTTGTGGGTCACCGCCCGCCAAGCGCTACCGACCGGTGAGATGCGGCCCCTGCCGGTTCCATGGGCTTTGTCACCGTGCCGTTTACCCCTGAGCCTCCCCTGGGATGGGGCCTGGTCCCGTCGGCACCCGTTGTATCCTAATGCGATATAATAGGGCCGAGCAACCCACCTTTCACAGTGGAGGAGAACACGTGACGCATGATCGTGGGCAATCCCGGATCCGCGGGGAGCGGCGCCTCCATGGGGACTACCGTACGCGCCCGGCGCGGTTGGGCCTCTTGTGCGCCTGCGCGGTGCCGGTGGGCCTGATGGGCGGCGGCGCCGCCTGGGCACTGTTGCATATCATTGGGGCGATCACCCACTTCGCTTACCTCGGGCAGTGGGGAACCACCTTGGTCGCCCCGGCCCCCGCCCACTGGGGCGCGATGGCGGTGGCCATCCCAGTCTTGGGAGGACTGGCTGTGGGGCTCCTCGCCCGCCACGGCTCGCCCCGCATCCGGGGGCATGGCATCCCCGAGGCGCTCGAGGTCATCCTGGAGCGAGACAGCGTGATGGAGGCCCGGGTGGCGCTCGTCAAACCACTCGCCTCGGCCATCGCCATCGGCACCGGCGGCCCCTTCGGCGCGGAAGGGCCCATCATCGTGACCGCCGGGGCGCTCGGCTCCCTCTTCGCGCAGCATCTGCCCCTGACCGCCCGCGAGCGGCGGGCCCTTCTGGTGGCGGGGGCCGCCGCCGGGATGAGCGCCACCTTCGGCACCCCCGTCTCGGCGGTGCTGCTCGCGGTGGAATTGCTCGCATTCGAATGGTCGCCGCGCAGCTTCCTGCCCACCGCCCTGGCCAGCGCGACGGCCTACGTGGTGCGTCTGGCCACGTACGGCCCGCAGGCGGTGTTTGCGGCGCCTGCGACGCCGTGGCCGTCCCTGGCGGGGATCGCCGCCGCCGTGGGGGCCGGAGTCGTGATGGGCGGCTTGTCGGGCGCTTTGACGCGGCTGGTCTATGCGGTGGAGGACGCGTATCGGCGTCTCCCCGTTCACTGGATGTGGTGGCCCGCCCTGGGTGGCGTGGCTGTGGGCCTGGGCGGGTGGATCGCTCCCCCCACCCTCGGCGTCGGCTATCCCACCATCCAGGCCTTGGATGCCGGGCGCATGCTGCCGGCGCTGGCTGCCACGCTTGGCCTCGTCAAGACCGCCATCTGGGTGGTGGCTCTTAGTTCCGGAACGTCCGGAGGCGTGCTAGCGCCGTTGCTGTTCATCGGCGGCTGCGCGGGCGCGCTGCTCAGCCCGCTGCTACCGGGCCACCTCCCCGGGTTGTGGGCCACCGTGGGCATGGCGGCGCTGCTGGGCGGCACGATGCGAGCCCCCTTCACCGCGACGCTGTTCGCGCTCGAGACGACCCACAACTGGGCCGCCGCACTGCCCGTCTTCGTGGCCAGCATGGCGGCCGCCGGGGTGACGGTGGTCTGGGTGCCCTGGTCGATCCTCACCGAGAAACTGGCCCGACGAGGCCTCCATGTAGCCCGAGAGTACGAGGTGCCGGCGTGGGAGCGTTGGAGTGTGCAAGACGCCCTGCAACGCGTCCGCTCCGGCCCCGCGCCGGCGGTCGACCGCCAGACATGGGACTCGTCGCTTCCGTGCGTGGGCCCAGGAGCCCGCCTCCGCGAGGCGATCGGGTCCATGGTGCAGCACGGCGCGACCGCGGTGCAAGTGGTCGACGAACACGGGCGGCCGGTGGCCACCTTGACCGCCACCGAGGTGCTCCACGCCCTGGCGCCGGCGTGGCAGGAAGAGGGTGCCGCCGCGGCTCCGTTATGGGGTTGGTGGCGCCGGGTACGGGGGGCGCAGGCCCCCGGGTCGCACCCCTCCGCCCCCTCGTCTCCGCCCGCCGGGGAGGAGGCGTCCTCCTCCCAATGAGCCGCGGCGGGAAAGGGGGATGGCGAATGCCCGAGACCGACCACGGGATCACCAAGCGCGACTACGAGGTGTTGGCCCGCTTTCGCACGGCGCTGCGCCGCTTCCTCCGCTTCTCGGAGGAGGCCGCCCGCGCCGCGGGCCTGACGCCTCAGCAACACCAGCTCCTGCTCGCCGTGCAGGGCATGCCGGGCCGGGAGTGGGCCACTGTCCGCGAACTGGCCGACGCGTTGCAGCTCCAGCACCACAGCGTCGTGGGGCTGGTGGACCGGCTGGAGCAGCTGGGGCTGGTCGCGCGGCGAGCGCATGCCGCCGACCACCGGGCGGTGGAGGTGCACCTGACGCCCCAGGGGTTGCGCCAACTCGCCGCGTTGACCGCGGCGCACCGCGCGGAGCTACGGCGGATGCGGGCGGTTTGGCAGGAACTCCAGGCACTCCTCGAGATGTCCGCGGCGGAATCCTAACCTGGGGCTCTTCCTCCCCCGTCCCCGCTCGCCGCAGCAAGGCCCCGGAGCCGCCCCACCTCGGGGCCGGGGTCTGGCCCTCTATGGCCAGAGCAGCTCCGCCACCCCGGCGGCAAAGACCAGGGCCGCGGTGGCCTCCCTTGACACCGATCCGGTGAGCGCCCCGGGCCATCAGCCACAGGAACGCCACCCGCCGGGTCCAACGCCCCCATGGCCGAGGAACTGGCGGCTCTCGCGCACGACTTACCCCCTTGGCCCGGGGAGGCGGCCAACAACGCCCGGCGCAGGTGCGCCGCGAAACCAGGGCCGCGCACCGCGGACAGTAACCCACCGCCTCAAACAGCAGCGGGGAAATGCCCAGCTCCGCCGCGTGGTGCGCCAGCCATTCGGCGGCGGCCTCCGCGGGATAGTAGCCGCCGACCCCAGCGTGATCTCGCCCCACAATCATGTGGGTTGCACCGTAGTTCCGCCGCACCAGGGTGTGCAACAGCGCCTTGCGCGGCCCCGCGTAGCGCATCGGAGCCGGATAGACGGCCAGCACACCCGCTCGGGAGGATAATAGTGCCGTGAGGCGATGCGCTAGGCCTTCAGGTGGAGGCGCTGACCTCTTCTTCGGCCACCGAAATCTCTTCGGTGGTCGCGGCGGTCTCTTGCGAGGCGGCGGCGATCTGGTTGTTCGCGTCCGCCACCTCCTCTGCCGCGCGGGTCACCACCTTGCCGCTAACATGATGCGTCGGCGCCGCGGGTTACGGTGTGCAGTGCGTCCGCGACTTCTAGGGTAGCGGCATCCGTGGTGGCGATGGCTTCCGACTGGGCCAAGGTGTTCTCTGCCGCCCCTTGGATGGCATCGAAGGCTTCCTACGTGGGCCGCGCCCCACTCAACTCTTGCGCCTCATGGGTTATGCCGTCTACCACCTCCTGCATCCTCACCTGGATCCCTTCAATGAAGGTAGCGATTTGGAAGACCGCCTTCTCGGCCTGTTGAGCCAAGGTGCGCACGGCCTCGGACACCACCGCGAACCCCCCGCCCCTGCTCTCCGGCCCAGGCCGCTTCAATGGCGGCGTTTAAGGCCAGCGGGTTGGTCTGTTCGGCGATCCCCGATGGGAGTGGTGATCTCCCCCACCCGTTGCGATTGCCCGGCCCACACCTGGATCCGCTGCGCAGTGGTCGAGGAGGAGGCTTGGATCCGTCGGATGCTGTCTCGGGCAGCGGCCAGCGCCACCTGCACCACAGTGGCTTTGGCGCCGGTTCGCAGCGCCTGAGCGGCTTGACGGACCGCGTCGATGACTAAGGTGACAGCGATGAGGCGATCCGCGACACCCAGGACCACCGCGACCTGGAACCCCGATGCTTCGGCAGCGTGCCGCGCAATGCACCGAAGGTGGTGGTCCGCAGATGAGCAGCCGTGCCGCTGAGACGGCGGTTCGCTGCTTGCACCGCGGCCAATAGCGTGCACAGGGTGTCCTGCGCTTGATTAAAGGCCTGTGTCAAAGTGCCGATCTCATCGTGCGTGGCGATAGGAACCGCCTCAGAGGTAAAATCCCTGGAGGCCATGGCGATGGCCAGGCCCACCAAGGTGGAAAGCGCGGCGCCGATCCAGGCATCGCGGATTGCGTTGCCCCCGAGACGTTGTCTTGTTGGCTTCGGGCGACCATCCGCTGGGTAGCCGCAGCCAAGGTTTGGACCAATCCCGCCTAGACCTGTCGGGCCCGTACGCGGGTCAGGTGAGTGCTAGTAGATCGCTTCCTTATTCTGGACATTATACGCCGGATATGGTACGGTGAAGAAAACCCCAGAGAGGATGACCTCCCATAGCTGCGCCCCGTACCAAACCGCCCTTGGTCCTGACCCCGGAAGACCGCGCCTGGCTGGAACGGTTGGCCCACTCCCGTACCGCGCCCCGCCAGGCGGTGGAGCGTGCCCAGATCCTCCTGGCCTACGCGGACGGGGCCAGTATCTGGGCCATTCATCGCACCACCGGGTTTTCGACCCGCAAGGTCCGGCGGTGCGTCGACTTGGCCCTGGAGGCGGGCCCCCAGGCCGCGCTGGCCGACCGCCCGCGGCCGGGGCGTCCGCGGCAGTTGACGCCGGCGGATCGGGCCTGGATTATCGGCTTGGCGTGCCAGAAACCCACGGCGTTTGGGTATGCGCAGGAGTGGTGGACGCAGCGGCTGCTGGCCGCCCATATCCGCCAGACGGCGGAGGCCGCAGGCCATCCGGCGGCGGCTCACTTGAGCCCGGGCACCGTCGCCAAGCTGCTGAAAGCCCATGCCCTGCATCCTCATCGGGTGCAGTATTATCTGGAACGGCGGGACCCGGAGTTCGACGCGAAAATGGTGCGGGTCTTACACGTCTCCCAACAAGTCGAATTTGCCTTCGACGGCGAGCGGCCGACCTTCCGCTTGTCCTATGACGAGAAACCCGGCATTCAGGCGATCGGGACGACGGCCCCAGATCGACCGCCCCAGCCGGGCGGACCCGCGGGGACGTGGCAACGGGACCATGAGTACCAGCGGTTTGGGACGGTGAGCTTGCTGGCCGGCATTGACTTGGCCACCGGCGAGGTCATCGGGCTGGTCCGCGACCGCCACCGGAGCCGCGAGTTTGTGGAGTTTCTCCAAGCCTTGGATGCCAAGTATGACCCTGCAGCCAAGATCCAGATCGTGCTCGACAACCACTCCGCGCATACCTCCCGGGAGACCCAAGCGTATTTGGCCAGCCGCCCGAATCGCTTCGAATTCGTCTTCACGCCCAAACATGGCTCGTGGCTGAATCTCATCGAAGTCTTCTTTGCCAAACTGAGCAAGGTCTTTCTCCGGCATCTGCGGGTCCAGTCCCAGGCGGAGTTGGTCGCCCGGCTGGAGCAATACCTGGCCGAGATCAACGAGCACCCGGTCCCGTTTCGCTGGCGGTATAAACGGGCCGAGCTCGACCTGCCCGAACGGAGCGTTATTTAGGAACCGTTATACTAGCTGCTGGGTCCCCTCCATCAGGAGCAGGAGAATGCCCATCAGTTGCCGAACTGTCCATATCACCAGACCTTCATCCCTCCTCATTGGTGTTGGTGACAGCCAGGAGTTCGCGGGAATCCCAGGGATTCCCTACTGAAGGTCTAGTTATTTTGACGATCCATGACCTTCGAAAAGTCTACACGCTTAGGAACTTCTAATGAGATTGTTATGCATGATATTATCAAAGTGTGAGAGCTTATAAGAGGAAACATTAGGGAAGTATTAAAGAAGTTAAGGTGCTAGGGGGCGGAAGCGTTGACTACGGAAATATCGGTGGTCAATCGTAACGGCATTGCCCTTGCTGCAGATAGTGCATCGACGTTTTACCATCCACTTAACCTTCATAGCAAAACCTACAACTCTGCCAACAAGTTGTTTATGCTATCCTACTCAGAGCCAATAGGAATCATGATTTACGGTCAAGCGGATCTAGCGGGAATTCCGTGGGAACCTCTGTGTAAATATTATCGAGAGACTCTTGGTCTCAATGCTTTTTCTTCTCTCAAGGAATACGCCAGCCATTTCCTCACTTTTATCGAGGAAAACGAGGATTTGTTTCCTGCAAATGCACGCGAGAGTTCGCTTCAGAATTTCTTCAGCCACGTGTTTCAGGCGTTGTGGGCCTATGTTACCCAAGGCATCATGACCACTGATGAGAAACAATTTTTAGGTCGACTAGAACATGAGATCGCGTTAGCATGTACACGGCTAAAGGAGGCCCCGTATGACGAAGATGTGATGGACATTTCAGATGGTGTCATCGACAAATCTATAGATGTGGCTCTGGAAGGCGTCTTTCCTTCATCTGTGCTAAATTCGGTTCGAAACCAGCTGCATACTCTCGGAAAGTTCCTCATTCAAAAGGGATATGAAGAGCTGCCTGTGGGCATCGTGCTAGCGGGATATGGAACCCGCGAGATATTTGGCAGTGTCCTACACTACAAGATTGGACCTTTTGTGGGCCATAAGCTAAAGAAGAGGTTAATATCCGAGGATTCCGTCGCCGAGTTAGGAGCTGTTGTTCGGGCTTATGCTCAACAAGATGTGATATCGCTGTTCATGAACGGTATAGACGCGACCATTTATCGGGCTGTTCTAGACAATGTAGCAGAAATATTGCGCGGCGTAGGAGTTGCTGATGAAAAGATTCATGACATCACTGCCTCCTTCCAAGACAAGCTAGCTAAGATGATGCAGGATTTTTCGTCAGCCCAAGTAATGGAGGCAATTCGGTATTTGCCTAAAGAGGAGCTGGCCACGTTTGCCGAAGCTCTTGTAGCTTTGACGGTTCTTAAGAGACACGTCTCCTTGGATTCGGAAACGGTAGGCGGACCGGTAGATGTCGCGGTTTTATCCAAGGGCGACGGCTTTGTGTGGGTGAAACGAAAGCACTACTTTGACCCAAATCTGAATCCTTATTACTTTGCAAGGTTGAAAGCAAAGTTTCAGGTACCTTAACGCATAAATAAACGAGGGGGAATGCTGATGAAGTCGTTTCTTGATTGGCTTGGGGAGTCCAGATATAGTGGGCATTCAACCATGTTGGAGCAGGGGCTATTAGAGATAAAAGAGCAGTTAGCGGAAGAGGTTAAGCAAATTATGCGGGGAACCTGGGTGCCGCATAGGAGGTCAGGGAAAAACGCCGAAAATAAAACTTGTGAATGCTTCCTTGACCATTTGAAGTTCTGAAGGTTCTATTTCTAAAGGGTGGACGCAGGGGGCGGGTATGTGCCGGCGACAAAATGCTAACGAAGCTTTCCCTCAGAAGACGGGAAGTGCGGTCCTCTGGCAAGCGGTCGGCCACAACGAGGGGGGTTCGCCCGGAATCGGTGCCTCCATGCCACCCAAGAAGAGGGCCACTCCTGTAGACGCCCAACGACGACTCGGCGCACTACCGAACCGAACGGTCGGAGGAGGGAGATCGAGACTGCAGACACTCGTCCAGCAGTCCAGGCGGTCACTGCGAGGGAGGTCGTGACGGCGACCATGTTGACACTTTATAGAGGCATCATCGTCCCTCTTAATGCAAAAGATGCGGTTTCCCGTGCCATATCTACCCAAGGCATTACTGGAGGAGAGGGGTTTTGGAACTTTACCAAAGTGGCTCCCAGTGCTTCTCCCCGAACCCTACTCACCAAACCAGACTTGACCCTACAGGATACGCGCGTTGATCAAAAAACGGCGGTGGTCTGTTGTTGCGGCGACTATGAGGGGGCGGCTTTTTATGCCACTCGTAGCATTAAGATGGGTGAAGTGGGTTTAGTGATCGAGGTGCAGAGTTCCAAGTCAGAAGTCTATATCGATGGGCGCGACTTTTTGTACACGGCGTTTCAGCTATGGGACCGCACCACCAACACGGCTTTTTCACGACAGGCCGAGTGGTTGAAGCGAATCTTTGGAGGTGCAGTTGTAGAATATTTTGAGCGAACAGCCCACACGACTGATCAGCAAACTCGCATTGCTCTGTGTGATTTGGCCTGCCACGATGCAGACGTAATAGAGGCTCATCGCTCAAACCGATACGTTCTCGGAGGGCGGTACAATACTGTGTTTCGCTCCGCCTTTTTCGTGACAGCGCCCATAGCCCCCAAACAAATAAGGCCTATCACGATAGTGCCCTCGGGATGGACAGCTCCAACACCGGACATCGACCTACGTGATTTTCTAGAAGGAAGGCTTCCACAAGGGTAATGCCCTCGAGGAATCGCTTCTGGAACTTTTATCCAAACTCGGCGAGCTCGGATGCAGTGGCGGCATCTCCCCGGTTTCCCCGGCTGCTGGACGTGGTGTTTGACGACCGTACGGCAGCCGTGGTCGACTTGGATGAGGAGGTGGACGCGTCCGAGGGCGTTCTCGCGCCCCTGCTGGACCCCGACTTCTTCGCCCAAGTGAAAGTGGACCCAGAGTTGGGCACCGCGGTGTGGCCCAACGGCGCCGGCATCGCGCCGGAGACCCTGTACGAGGCCGCGCGGGGGCAGCGGTGATGGCAGGGGCCAGAGCCTCTGGATCCCGCCCGCGCCGGAACCCGAAGGCCCCCAGCGCCCCCCACGCCTGCGAGGATGGTTCTCACGTTCCCTGGTCGAGTTCCGCCACATACCACCGCGTCCCCGGCCGCCCGTGCCGCACGAGGGCGGTGCAGGGGAGCTGGGCCACCGGGCAGCTCGCCACCACCCGGCCGGTGGTCTGGCTGCGGATCACGACCCGCGCGCCCGGCCCGAGCTGGCTCGGCGGGATGGGCTGGCCGTCCGGGTCGGTGACCGTCGCGACCAGCTCCGTCGCCTGGCCGGCCGGGAGCTCCACCGGCGCGGCGTGGAGCGCCGTCAGGTAGGGCACCGTCCAGGTCACGGTGACCGGATTGGACGTCTGGACCACCTGGGGGGCGCCCGGCCCCGCGCCCGGCGGGCCGATGACCGCCTGCAGCACCGCCTGGGCGGGGAGGCTCTCGGTCATCACCGCCTGGCACGCCGGGCCGGAGGCCCCGGCCACCGCCGTCTGCCCATAGGGGCAGGTCGCGACGGCCTGCCCGGTGGAGACGTCCCAGATGGTGATGGCCGCGGTGACCGGGTCCCCGTTGGCGTCCATCCCCACCCACTGGGGCATGGGGCCTCCGGCGGTGGCCGTCACCACGATGTACCCGGTCACCATCTCGGGGTTGGGCTGGGCTTGGAGCGACAGGGACGGCACGGGGTTGGTCCACAGGGCCGACACGACGTTGGACTGGGCGAGGATGGTGGACGGCGCCGGCACCTCGGGCGTGAACCAGAACCCGACGCCCCAGGCCCAGTTCGACTGCGACGGCACGATGTACGCCTGGAACTGGAAGTCCCCCGAGGGGTAGGTGGTGTCGCCGCGCCACGTGCGGCTGATGGTCACCCGCCCGGAGCAGGTGGTGGTGCCGGGAACCGGCGCCCAGGTGTACTCCCAGCCGTTCCACTGGTATTGGTAGCCGCCGGCGCCCTGGCACTCCGCCGCGAACCCCGTCGGCACCGGGGTGCCGTCGACGGACGCCCACGGGTCGAAGGTGTACGGCGCCTGGCTGATGACCAGCCAGTCCCCCGGCGGCACGGGCGCGCTGGCCGTGACCGTCAGGGTGATGGGCTGGCCCAGGGCCGCCGGGTCCGGCGAGGCCGTCAGATGCAGCGCGATGGGCAGAGACCAGTCGACGGTGACCGACTGAACGGGGCTCTGCGCGCCCTGGTAGGTGATGTACGCCTGGTAGGTGTACCGCCCACCGGCCTGCGTGACGGGGGCGGTGCAGGCCGAGCCGGTCCACCGCGTCTGGTCGTTGGAGCCGAGCCACCCCTCCTGGTAGTACCACGTCTGGACCTGCGGCACGTAACCCCACACCGGCCATCCGTTCGGCGGCCAGCTGACGACCTGCCAGGCCGGCGGCCCGATGGCGCAGGTGGCGATGGTGGTCGTCTGCGTGGTGACCGCCCCGCCCCCGCCGATCCACAGGGCCTGCCACGTCTGCGAGATCTGCTGGATGACGACCTCCATCCCCGGCTGCAGGCCTGGGGCGGACGCGGTCAGCGTCACCGTCTGGCCGGGGGAGGGCGAGGTGGTTGACGCCGTGAGGGTCAGGGCGGGCCAGGGGATCCAGGTGATGGTGATCGGCTGCGACGTGGACCACGCGGCCGGGGCGTTGGGGGCCACCCCGCCGCCCATGGCCAGCACCGCGACGAACGTGTGGGCGCCGGGCTGCGGTTCGCTGACGGAGAATGAGCACGGCCCGGCGGTGCCCCATCCCGCTTGCGGATCGTCCTCGGGATAGAGCCATCCCCATCCGAACGTAAACTCAGTCCACGGGCAGGTCCCCACCTCCACCGGCGCCCCATTGGTCACATCCCACAGGGTGACGGCGCCGGAGAGCGCGGCCGATCCATTCCACGAGGACAGCTGGGCGTCCGACGCGGGCATCACGACGTTGACGGAGACGCCCATCGAGGCGGGGAGCCCTGCGTACAAGGGAGAGGAGGAGGCTGACGCGCTGATCCCCTGGATGGCGGCCGGCGCCAGCCAGGTCACCGTCACCACGGGCGATGTGGCCAGCACCTGCCCGCCCGGGCCGTACAGGATGGCCAGGAACTGCTGCTGGTCGCCGGGGCTCAGCGGGGTCTGGTACTGCGAGGGGATGTAGGATCCATAGCTCGCCTGGGGGTAGACCGGCGCATCCGCCACGGCGCACCCGTACACGTCGCCGTTCCACCCCCAGGACAGCCCGCCCGATAGCCCCCATCCCAGGGGCAGGCATGCGCGCATGGGATGCGGGTCCCGGGAGTCCACCTCCTCAACGCTCACCCCCCACGTCGGGGCAAAAGGGCTGGATGGGAGAGGAGGCGGGTTGGTCACGACCACGCTCAGGGTGGGGTTGTCCAGCCCCCCAAGGTAATACGCGCCCCCGCCCTGGAGGGCGATGCTGGGCGGCCCGCCCGCGGCGCGGGCCGCGCCCGGCAGGGCGAGGCACCCCAGGGCCACCGCCAACGCCGCCATGCCAAGCCTCCATCGCCGGGCCGCCGCGACCGCCCGGCGCCACACGGCCAGGATCGCCATGCGTTGCCACCTCGCTTCGTCACCACTCCCCCGCGCCGCGCGGGCATCCGCGCGCGGGACGACATCGCGCTATCCAGAAACCAACTCGGCCTCGTACCAATGGGTGCCGGGCCGCGCATGCCGCACGGTCGCGGCGCACGGGAGCGCCGTCACCGGGCAGCTCGCGACGACCCGCCCCGTCGTCCGGCTGCGGATGACCACCCGGGCGGCGGCCCCCAGCTCGGCCGACGGGATGGCGGAGCCGTCCGGCGCGGCCACCGTGGCCACCAGCCGGGTCGCCTGGCCGCTCGGCAGCTCCACGGGGGTGGCATGCAGCATGGTGAGGTAGGGCACCGTCCACGCCACGGTCACAGGGCTGGACGTCTGCACCACCATCGGATCTCCGGGGGCCGCGCCGGCCGGGCCGATGTCCGCCTCCAGCACGATCTGGGCGGGGAGCGCCTCCGTGAGGATCGCCTGGCAGGCCGGCCCGTTCACACCCGCGACCGTCTCCTGGTTCGTGGGGCAGGATGCCATGGGCTGGTTCGTGGTCGCGTTCCAAATGGTGATGGCCGCGGGCACGGGGTTCCCGTTCGCATCCAAGCCCACCCACAGCGGCATGTCGCCGGTGGCCCGCGCGGTCACCACGACGTAGCCCGTGACCATCTCCGGGTTCGGCTGGGCCGTGAGATCCAGGCCGGGCGCCGGGGCCGCCCACACCACCGACACCACCGGCGACTGCGCCACGATCGTGGCGGGCGTCGGTGGGTCGGCGGTGAAATAGGGCAAAAAGTCGCTGCCCGGCGTGTTGTTGAACTGCGCCATGACCACCAGGGCCTGGTATTGCACGGCCTCTTGCGGGGCGAGGGTGATCTGCCCCCCGACCGCCCATGGCGCCGGCTGCTGGGAGACGTCGGACACGTTGGCCGTGCATTGGCTGGGCGCCGGGCTGTAGGTGTACGGGCTCCATCCCCACCCCCAGCCGGTGATCTGCGGCTGGCAGACCGCGAGGTACTCGTTGGTGGCGCCGGGATACGTCGGGGCGCCATACGGCACGGCCGTGATGACCAAGGCGTAGCCCGGGGGCACCCCCCCGTCGACCGACGCCGCCAGCGTCACCACCTGGCCGGTGCGGGCGAACTGGGGTGTGGCGGTCAGATGGATCGCCACCGGCAGGATCCATGTGACCGTCACGGGCGGGGTGGCCGGCCCGCTGGCGCCGTTGTACGCGATCCACGCCTCGTAGGTGAACTGCCCTCCGGGTTCTGTGACGGGGGCCCGGCAGGTGGTGCCGTCCCATTGCACCTGGTTCGACCACCGGGATCCGAGGTAGGTGGTCCACAGCGTGGGGGCGTACCCCCAGGTCTGGGTCGACCAATTGTACTGCAAGGCGGGGGGATCGATGCCGCACTGGGCGATGGTCTGCGGTGGGGCCGGGGCGTAAAAGTTTGGCATGTAGCCCGCCGCCGTGTAGGTTTCCGCCACCCCCCCGCCGACCTGGACGATGTCGATCTCCATGCCCGGCTGGAGGCCCTGGACCGTGGCGGTCAGCCACACCGTCTGGTTGACCGACGGCTGGCTGGCCGAGGACTGCAGCGACAGCTGCGGCCACCCAACCCACGTGATCCGCAGCGGGGCGGAGGTCGCCCATGCGCCGGGCTGGCCGGGCGCCACCACCCCCTTGGCGAACACTGCCACATAGTCGGCGGCGCCGGGGTCCTGCCGGGTTACATACTGGGTGCATGCGCTGGGGTTGGAGTACTGCCATGGGCAGGATCCCACCAGCTGGGGCGTGGCACCGCTCACATCCCAAATGCTGACCCACCCCGCTGGGTCGATCCCGTTCGCCATCCAGTTCCAGGTGTCCCACCACGGGAGGTTGACCGAGACGCCCGCCTGCACCGCCGCCGCCGCCCCTGCGAAGAGGGGGGCCCCGCCCCCGGAGGTCGGCGAGGTCAGCAACACGGTGAACGGCGAGGTCCACTGGATCGTCGTGGTGGTTCGGTCCACCACCTGGCCGTCTGGCCCGACAAGGATCGCGGTCACCGTCTGGGTGGAGGCGTGGTCGGGGGCGGGGATGCCCACGGAGCATGCGAAGCCCGCCCCGTTGAACCCCGAGAACACGTTCGCAAGGCCGGGCTGGCAGAGGTCGGCCCATCCCCCATCCGTCCATTCGGCGGTGATGCTGATGGAGTACCCCGATCCCAGCACGGCCCCATAGATCGGGAACGCTTGGACGGTTAGGTCCGCCCTCGGCGCGCTGCCTAGCGTCTCGATCAGCGGCCCGGGCTGGATCGACACCCGCGGCCCCAAGGCGGCATGGCCGGGCGGCGCCGGCCCCAGCGCCGCCGCCAGCCCCAGCGCCGCGGCCAGCAGCAGACCCCAAAGGTTCCGAATCCATCTCACCGTGAGACCCCAAAGGTTCCGAATCCCTCTCACCGCGCGCCACCTCGTTCGCGGGACCCCCATCGCCGCCCTGGGGTCACGACGCCGCGGGGACCAGGCTCCCCTGCACCCGCCACTCCAGCTCCGGCAGCGTGAACGCCTGCCCGTGCGGGGGGCGCACCCGGGTGGCCTCCGACCGCACCGTCAGGCTCCACCGCCCTTGCTCGACGCGGCCCTGGGCCAGGGTGGCCCGCTCGTCGGCCGTGACGTCCACCGGCACCCGGACCGCCCCCTGGAGCGCCCACGTGGTCCGCCAGGCGCCCTGGGCATGGGCGCCGGGATGGAACGCCGGGGTCTGGGCCAGCCGCCCCGGCACCAACGGCACCGGGTCCGCCGGCCAGGGGCCGCCGGTGGCGGCGGTCCGCACCAGGGCGGCGAGCGCCCCCGCCGCCGCGGTCTGGGCCGACGCGGGGCCGGAGAGGTCCACCGGGGTGGGGGCCCCGCCCCCGATCCGCTCGGTCAGCCCGGACCATCGCCACGTGCGCGCCGAGATCGTCCCGTCCCAGACCACCGCCAGCGGCCGGGGGGCGCTGGGCAGCGTCTCGGTCACCTGCACCCGGTAGGCCGTCGGCGGCCCCGCCGGGGCCGTGGTCAGCACGCCGCAGCCCGCCAGGGCGGGCAGGGCCCCGGCGATCACTACCAGTCGTCGCATGCCGTCGCCTCCTTCGCCATCACCACGATGATCCGCGCTCTTGCGGTCGCTTGCCAGCGCCCTCGCCGGCGCGCCCCGCTAGGCGATCCGCTCCACCAGGGCCGCGTCCGGCCCGCCCGCCTCGGGCAGGAGGCCCTGGGGCCGCCACTGCACGGCCTCGGGATGGGCCTCGGCCCAGGCCCGCGCCGCCTCGGGCGAGTCGGCCTCCACCACCACCTCGCCCTGGACCTGGGCCACGGCGGTTAGCACCACGAAGTATTTGGGCATGTTTATCCCTCCTTGTATATCAGTCTTGAGAGATTGAAACTCTCCGCCGTCGTCCTTGGGGAAAGGATGGGGGGCGCGGGGGGA
>JAIMAE010000263.1 GCA_023512105.1 Bacillota bacterium
TGTATTTGGTCAAGAGGAAATCCCGAGTTTGGTCAAAGAAAATTCCCCAGGGGGGTGGGGAATTTTTGTTCGACGAGAAAGGCCCCCAAGACCGAGGCCTCCGGGGGCTGTGGCATCACCAGGGCGGGCAATCGGGGCGCTAGCCCGCGAAAATGGAGTCATGATTAGCGCTGCTTCATGAGGGCATGCTGCATTCGATAGCTCTCGCCTTCGAAGATGAGCAAGTGCCCATGGTGGGCCAGCCGATCGATCATGGCCGCGGTCATCTGGTCGTCGGCGAATACCGTACCCCACTTGGAAAATTCTAAGTTGGTGGTAAGAATGAGGCTCCGGGTTTCGTAGCTGTCCGCCACCACCCGAAACAGCAGCTGGGCGCCCTCTCGATCAATGGGCAGGTACCCCCATTCGTCGACGACGATCAAATCGGTCCGCTGTAGTTCCAGGAACACCCGTTCCAACGTCCCCACCTTGCGGGCCTCGGTGAGCCGCACCACCAACCCGGTAGCCGTAAAGAAGCGTACGGTCAGGCCCCGTTCGCAGGCGGCCATGCCCAGCGCAATGCTCAGGTGGGTCTTGCCTAAACCGACCCCGCCATAGAAGACTAAATTGCGATGGTCGAGGATGAAGGTCCCCCGTTCGAGGTCCTCCCAGCTCAACGTGCTGGGCAGCTGGACCACCCGCCGATCAAAGTCTGCGAGCGTCTTGTGAGCCGGGAAGCCGGCCCGAGAGAGGAGCCGAGCTTTCCGCCCCACCTCCCGGTGGGCCAGTTCAGCGGCCATCACCTGTTCGAGGAAGACTTCTTGCATCGGCGTGGCCTGCTCACACAGTGCCACCGCCGTTTGACTCCACGACAACCGCTTGCAGTAGCTCGCAATGACCTCGCGTCGCTCGCGGCGCGCTTTCGGTAAAATCATGGCGCACTCCTTCCCAGCAAGACATCAAACCGCCGGAGATCGACGGTGCCGGAGGTCAGTGGCGCGGGCGCCAAGGCCATGCAGCGGCCGATGGTGACGATGTCCGCGTACGCGGTCCGGCCCAACGCGACCGCTTCTTCGAGCGCCCGAACCGCATGGTCGAACCCCCACTGATCGGTACAGTCGGCCAGGCCCTTCAAGGCGGCTTGGAGATCGGCGCGGGCTGCCGCATCCAAGGCGACTCGGACCGCCTCCGGCACCCCCTGCCGCAGGGCACTGTTGCGCCACGCCCCGGGGTTCTGCGATACTCGATGTACCGTGGTGCGGTAGTCGGTCGAGTCGGATCGGTCGGCGCCGTAGACGCGGGCGTGGCAGGTGAGGGGGCGCCCATCGGTCCCCAGCGGTTCGACCGTATGGGCGCCCACCCGCACCATCAGCGGTTGCTGGGCGTACTCGGGGGCTGACGAATACCAATGCTGGCCCTCCAGACAAAAGCGCCCTTGCCGATCGGTCCGGACCCGGGTATACCGATAGGGCGCAAACGCGTGGGGCGGAAGAGCCCGGAACACGGCGCGCTCCTCTCGGAACAGGTCCGCCACCGCGCGGCCCTTTTTGTAATGCACCCGCTGCCATTGGTTCTCACTGTGCGGAAGCAGGTGGCGATTGGTGATCACCAGATCGGTGATCCGGGGCAGCGGCACCAGCAGATTGCGACGCTGGAAACCGACCTGGTTTTCGACATGGCCCTTTTCGTGGCCGGCCGCGGGGTTGCAGAACGTGATCTCGAACCCGTAGTGCGCTGCAAATCGCTGAAAGACCTCCGTCATCCGGACGCTCTCGCCGAGTCGTCGCCCTACCCCGCTCGCATTGTCGAAAATGAGGCGCCGCGGGGCACCGCCGATGTGGTGCAGAATATCCACGAGCCCCTGGACAACGCATTCGGCGTTCTCTCCGCGGAATAATTGGAGATACCCCGCATTGCTGTAGGGAAATGAGACGCACAGAAAATGCATGCGCACGCGCTCAGTCTGCTCGATCACATCGGCTTGCCCGAAGTCGACTTGCGCCGCCTCCCCCGGCTCCCAGACGAGTTCCAGGGTGCCCGTGGTGGGCGCCGCCCGGCGTCGTTGGCGGACATAGCGGCGAACGGTCGGGTACGAGACCGCGAAATCCGGAAATTCTTCCCGCAGGCGGTCATACACCCGCTGCGCCGTATGTCGTTGTTTGTGCCAATGCTGGGCGTCGTCCGCCAGCCACTCGTCGATCGTGGGCTTATACGGATCGAGTTTCGAGGGCCGGTCGGCCACCGTCGTAGGGAGCGGAGCGGAGAAATCGGTTTGTTGAAGGTACTTCCGAACGGTCTTGCGATCGATCTGCAGTTCCGCGGCAATGGCCGACACCGACCACCCGCGGGCTTGCAAGACCTTGATTTCGTGAATCTGTGACATCGACATCATCCTTAGTCAAAATTCTCCTCTCGGCAGTTTCCACAGAACCTCTTCGACTATCCGAGAGGGATGCAAACAGGGACAACGATTAATGACCAATTTGGGGAATTTTTAATGACCAAACTGGGGACTTACGTTGACCAAACTGTCCACTTTCATTTGACCAAATACAC
>JAIMAE010000051.1 GCA_023512105.1 Bacillota bacterium
GCGCGCCACCGACGGCCAGCTCCGCGCGCTCGTCGCCGCCGTATCCACTACCGTCGCGAAGGCGCGGTCATTCGATTTCCTCGGCGCTGGAATCTGTGGGCGCGGTGGGGATGGTGGCCTCGCTTGAAGACGCTCAAAGGCTTAAGCAAACGCAAGGATCGGGTGACGGCGTTCAACCCCCATCGCGAAGTCCGGTAGGGCACGGCCGAAGTTCTCGGGCTGAGACAAAGCGGTCTCGGCCTTTTTTATTCGCAATAGGCCCTGGCATTCCGTCTTCCCACCCCACGTTCCCTGCGTTGCTATGCCACAAGGGGGTAGGCGACGGCTTTCGAGAACAGCGGGGGAGTTACCACCCTCGTTGTAGGGTGGGATAAAAATCGCCGACATTTGCCCCTGGCAATTCCCGATGAGGTGGCGCACGACCTCGTGGGGAGGCCATCGGCGGTGCTCGCTGCACATCTTTCGTCAGGAACACGCCGGAGGGTTTACCACCTGGTCTTTGAAGTTACTGGTCTAACTCTCTGGCCGAACCCGATCACGGCGTCGATTTTAAGACTGTTTCTAACTAGCCTGAGCACAGCATGGCGAACCATATGCCGGTTACCCAGCGAGGTTCCACTACCGGCTCTCTCGCCCACTACCCCTCCACCAGCGGAATTTGGGCCCGTTTTGCAGGCGGTGGGGGATTTTCGCCTCAGGATGGTTTTATGTCACATCCAGTTGCCCCGTCCCGGCCAAACCACTGAGAGCGCGAGTGTCCCGGTCACTCCATTTGCACTCGAAGCCGTTACATTTCGAGAATGTTCTATTGTCGACCGGCCGGGACGTGTTCCCGAGACTCCCCGGAAGTATTGTGGAGCTACTCACGGGGTGCTTCAGCCAATCTTACGTAAATAGTTGCGTCCCGCGGCAGGCTCCGGGAGAGGTCGCATCTCCAACGAAATCCTCGATGGCACGCGAAAGAGCCCTAACGTCCCATGTCCCGACTCATTTCTTATTCGGAATGACTTTTTGTCTGGTTACTTATTTGTAAAGGGCTTTACAGACGCACTGGATCTAACTTTATAGTGTTGAGCGAAAGGACAATTTCTTTTGTGTATTAGCAAACTACAGATCTCGTAGTTGTAACCGAACCTCGAAGAGGAGGTTGGCTATGTGGGGGACGTCGCGCCGTTCCAGCTCCTTGTGTCAGGAGGCTCTCCCAAGTTCTCGCTTGCAGTTGTACGTCGGTGACAGTGGGATTCCTGGGCTGGACGGCGAGGGATGTGTTCGCACGTATCGCCCACACCAAATCTTGATGGCCAGCGATGCAGCAGGCATGCACGTAGGCATTATCCACGGTGGCATTTGTAAGGAGATCTTGGTCCACCATAGCGGGCGACAACATCTCGTTTCTTTTCTCCGCAATGGGGCTTTGTTTGGTGAGGTCACGATGTTAACAGGAAGAAAGTTCTCGTTTGAATTAGAAGTGGTCGCCATTACCGACACCACGGCGCGGATGATCCCTATGCGGCGCTTTGAGGACCTCTTTACCGCCAACCCGGATTTCTGCCGTTGGGTTTGTCGAGCTATCGCCGCTAAGGAGCGGTCGGTAATTACCATGCTGAACCTCTCGGCCTTTTACCAAACCACCGCTCTGGTTATCGATTTTCTCCTAGCTTGTGAAGCGGAAGGCCTGCACCTAGCCATGAGCCACGCGGAACTTGCGGACATGATCGGCCGTAGCCGCGTGAGCGTGACCAACGCGTTGTTGCAGCTGCAGAAGGAAGGGGTGATCGAGCAGACCCGAAAGCACATCGCCATCGTTGATCCCATCAAGCTTCGGGGGATTTACCGTGCGGTGGTAGACGAGGTTTAGCCGGTGTTCCCGCACCGTGGAAGGCGTATCCGTCAAATAATTTACCGACTTGCCGCTTGTGGGGCTGTACAAATGGGGTAGGCCGTTTCCAAGGCCAAGCAAATTATCGTAATCAAAGAAAGGTGAGCGTAGCGTGAGAGCCGTCCGGGTCACCGAGTATTTAGATATTGATCTGGTATCAGAGCAGTGGGTTTGCAATCGATGCGGCTTTGAGATCGGGTCCGCACACCACCCTTACAAGCTCGGGCTGTTACTTCGGCAGCGCGATCCCCGCGAGGTGCATCCCGTCCTCAACGACCATCCCCACTTCAACTTCTCTTTCGATCCCGACTGGATACGCCTGATTGAGTTCTATTGTCCAGGGTGTGGCACGCTGGTGGAAACCGAATACCTTCCCCCAGGCCACCCCCTCACTCATGACATCGAACTGGACATCGAAGCGTTGAAGGCTAAGTACCTTGAGAAGTGATAGAGGGAAATATGCAGTACCGCATAGGCATAGACGTAGGGGGAACCTTTACTGACGTGGTAGTTCAGGGGCCAGAGGGATTGGTGAGGGCTAAGGCTGATTCTACACCCTACAACCTTACCGTGGGGGTTCAACGCGCCGCCACTCTGGCTGCCGACGCTCTGGGAATGACCTACGACGGCCTGGTGCGTCAGGCGGAGACGGTGGTCTATTCTACTACTGTCGGCACCAATGCACTTATCGAACGGAAAGGACCTCGCCTGGGGCTTATCACCACTACCGGTTTTGAAGACACACTGTGGCTGGGTAGGGGCCGGAACTGGGCAGATGGCCTGTCCCCAGAACAGCGGCGCGACCGGGGCCGCGCTCGCCGCCCTAGCCCCCTCATTCCCCGGGAACTTATTGTGGGTCTGCACGAGCGGCTTGACCCCGCGGGCAACATCCTGATGCCGTTGCGGGAGGAAGAAGTGGTCGACAAGGTTCGCTACCTCGTCGACCAGGGAGTCCGCGGATTTGTGGTGGTGTTGCTATACAGTTATGTCAACCCGGTGCACGAGCACATGGTGGCCGACGTGATTCGCAAGGAATATCCTGAGACCTACTTGGGCCATATGCCGGTCTACCTATCCAGTCAGGTCGCGCCGCAAATGGGAGAATACCGCCGAACGGTGACTACAATACTGGATGCCTATCTGCGCGAGTTGACTGAAAACCACTTACTTGATTTATCCGACCATCTCCGGGAGTTGAACTATCAAGGTCCGGTGCTTTTGGCCAAGTGTACGGGAGGTGTCTCGAGTCCCTCTCGCACGCGCCCCATCGAACTGTATGGCAGTGGTCCGGTGGCATCAATTGTCAGTGCTAGCGAACTCAGTCGCTGGCTCGGGGCGCCGAATCTTCTGGTTACGGACATGGGTGGGACCAGTTTCGACGTGGGGATCGTGGTCGAAGGAACGCCGCTCCAATACGACTATGACCCATTGATTGAGCGTTGGCGTGTACAACTTCCTGTCGTGCCGCACTGGTCGATAGGAGCCGGCGGGGGAAGCATTGCCCAAGTCGTAGACGGTCGCCCAAAAGTGGGACCTCAAAGTGCGGGTGCGAACCCAGGGCCTGCCTGTTATCGACGGGGCGGCACGGCTCCTACGGTTACGGATGCCGACTTGGTATTGGGATATTTGAATCCGGAGTTCTTTCTGGGGGGGCGGCTGCCCTTGGATCCCACTTCGGCAGAGGCGGCGATCGCCAACCATGTGGCCAAGCCATTAGGCCTGACAGTGGAGGAAGCTGCCTGGGCGGTCAAATCGTTGGTGGACGGAACCATGGGGCAAGAAATTTATCGCATTACCGCGTTGAACTCGGGATACGACCCACGAGAATTTACGCTCCTTTGTCTGGGGGGGGCAGGGCCGGTGCACGTCACAGGATACTCCGGGTACGCTGACGTGCGCCAGGCGGTGGTGTTGCCAATCGGCAGCGTGGGAGGGGCTTTTGGCACCTTGGCGCTTGATGTGCTGCAAACCTATGAAAAAACGGTCCACCAGGTTATTTTCCGCCCAGACTTTGAGCGCATTGAGGGAGACGCCATGACAAACCTCAACGCGCAAATTGAGGAACTGGTGCAATTGGCTCGAAGGGACCTAGAAGAGGAACGGTTTGTGGCCGGCGAAATGGCGATGAGCCTCGACATCTTACTTCGCTTTGGTCAACAACGCCACTTTCTTCCGATCACGGCGGGATCATTGGGGTTTCGAGAGGAGGGTGAACTCCAGAAGGTGGCGTCCGAATTTGTTCGCCTTTACGCCGCGACCTATGGGGAAGAGTCCACTTTCGTCGATGCAGGGATTGAAGTTATTGGCCTTCGCCTGCATGCCCGAAAAGTCCTTCCCAAACCCGTTATTACGGTGTCTCCTAGTCGAGACCGCAGCCGCTCCCTGCCGCCTCGGCGGGCCTACTGGGGACCTGGGGTAGGTTGGATCTCGACGCCGGTGTGGTACGGCCCTGCTCTTGAGGCCGAGACCGTGGTGCAGGGGCCAGCCCTGGTGGAATATCCCGACACCGTGGTGGTGGTCAGCCCAGGGTGGCAATTGTCAGTGACTGAAAACGGGGCGGGATGGCTTCAACATCTGGGGAGGCGGTAAGAAATGGGGCGTCTGCGCGACAGAATGGTCTTACTTCCGGGGTTGGTCTACGACCGCCATGCTTACGGCAAAGGGCCCGGTCGAGACCCTGAGCTCTTGGTGCGGGGGGTGGAGCCCCCCTCGGATCTGGAAAAGAAAGGGATGCAGCTGTTCGACGATGTGGAAGAGGAGATTTTCCACCACAAAATGACGTCGGTCGTCGAGGAGGCTCGCGAAGTCTATCAGGCACTCTCCATTTCCGAGGGTATCATTACCGGCGACATGAACGCCAGCATCTTCACCTCCGAGGGCGACCCTGCGGTGGTGGCCACCGGCATCTATTTTCACACCCTACTAAACTATGCCCAGGCCAAATATATCCTCAAATACTATCGACCCGACCCCACAGTGGGCTTGCGGGACGGGGACATTTTCTTTTTCAACGACCCCACCTGTGGAGGGGTGCACACCTTTGACATGTTTGTCACCGCACCCATCTTCTACGAGGATTTGCTGGTCGGCTGGGCAGAGGTGGGAGGGCACCAAGGAGAGTGTGGCTCCATCTCACCCGGCGGCTTTAGTCCAACAGCTACCACCCGATGGGAGGAAGGGCTCCATGTGCACGCGTTGCGGATCGGGGAACATTGGCAGCTTAGACGGGACATCTTTGACTTTTTTTTAAACTCGGTGCGCAACCCCTTTGTCTTCGCAGCCGACTTGAAGGCGCGCGTGGCGACCTGCAAACGGATTCGAGACCGGGTGATGCGAGAATGCCAACGGCGCGGACCCGTAGCGGTCATGGGGGGGTTGCGGAGGATCTTGGACACCTCAGCCAAACTAGCCAGAAAGCGCCTATCTCTAGTTCCCGATGGCATCTATCGGGCCATTCTTTTCAATGACGGAGTGGGGACCGACGAGGGGTTGGTGCGGGTGCCCACCACCGTCATTAAAGAAGAAGACCATATGACGGTTTTGGTCCAGGGCGTCTCCCCGGAGAATTTCAAGGGGCCCCAGCACTCTACCTGGCACCTGGTGAAGGCCTCTACTGGAGTCTACCTTTTTACCTATTTTTTCCGAGGCCTTGCTCCAAACATTGGGTTGTTGGAGCCAGTGGAATTTTTGGTTGAGGGGCCCTCGATTGCCAACTGCACGGAGGAGGTGGCCCATGGGGAGGGGACTACCATCGCCGCCATGGTCGTACAGAATCTCCACGTGATTGGATCCAAGATGCTCTTCAGTAGTCCAGAGAATCTGGGGGTGTGCGCGCCCTTCTCCCGCAATGTGTTTATTAACGTCTACGCCGGCACCAATATTTACGGCTACCGCACCGCCAACTTCACTGGCCCGCAAAATGGCGGCGGTCAAGGGGCACGGTTCGACATGGACGGCGAACACGGTTGCGGCTTCTTCTGGGCCTCGGTGACCGACATCGGCGAGGTAGAGGAGTCAGACACCCGACTGCCTTTGGTCACCTTGGCGCGCACCACTGACAAAGATTTTCACGGCTTCGGTAAATATCGCGGGGGGACTCCATGCATGGAGGTGAGTATGGCGCCACCAGCGGGCTGTTTGGTCACCACCCGCGGCGCTAGTGATCGCTTAAGCCACAACCCAGGACTGTTTGGAGGGTATGCCGGCCCACCCAACCCGCGCTTTATCATCCAGGACACTAATCTGGTTGAGCTGATGCAAAATAGCGATCCACGCCTAGTCTTTCGACAATACGAGCTGGCCAAAGACCACGTCATTGCCGGGCGTTACCGATTTGAAAGCTCCTCGCAGCCGACGGAACCGTTTCAGCACGGCGATGTCTTTGTCTACAGCGTAGGGGGTGGAGGTGGCTATGGGGATGTTCTCGAACGCGACCCGGAGGCGGTGATGGAAGACGTGCGTACAAACGTGCTGTCGATCGAGATGGCCCGGGATTTGTACGGCGTGGTTTTCGACCCGGCCACCTTGTCAGTGGATACGGAGGCTACCGTGACACGACGGCAGGCGATGCGTGTCGAGCGGCTACAAAAAGGCAAGCCCTTCGCAGAGTTCATGGAGGAGTGGTCGCAGTCACAGCCAAGCCCTGAGATTCTCAAATACTATGGAGATTGGCCTGAACCTCGAGTCAAAGGCTACCGCAAGCCTTTCTGGGGGCTCTATGACGATCCGACGCCCCGGCGCGAATAAACTCCTGGCAGGGGACTTGTTCGAGGTCATACCCGCGATGCCGAGGGTAAGTCGTTCACCAGCACCGGACCATTCGAAACGCTAGGAAGTTAGCTGTATTAATTGGGAGGTGCCACATGCGTCGAACAAGATGGAACCGCATAAAAAAGTTGGCAGCCATCGGAATGGGCGCTTTCTTTGTCGCTGCTTGTGGGTCGGCGGCCCCGGCCACGACCTCATCAATGGCTCCTTCGCCCAAGGGGGCTTCTTCCACGAGTCCCATTCGCATCGGGCTCATATTACCGTTAACGGGGTCTTTCTCGGCGGAAGGGATCCCCATCGAACGAGGTTTCCAACTCTATTTCAACCAAATCCACAACCAAGTGGACGGGCATCCGATTCAACTTATCGTGGCTGATGGTCAAGGGTCGCCCGCGGTATCGTTAACCAAGGCGAAGCAATTGGTAGAGAACGACCACGTTAACCTGTTGACCGGCATCGTGAACACAGCGTCGGCGTATGCCGTAGCTCCCTACATCCGCCAGGCCAAGGTACCGTTGGTCATCAGTGGTGACGCGGGCGCGGAGGACTTGCTGATCAACCCGAAATTCACCTCTCCTTACTTAGTGCGGGTGAGCCAAATTCTCACTTCATTAACTGACCCGATGGCGAAGTATCTCTATTCTCGGGGCATCCGACAGGTGGCTACGGTGGCCTCGGATTACGCAGGAGGAAACGAGACCATTGGCGGGTTTGACTCTACCTTTATCAAGCTGGGAGGGCGGGTGATTCAAGAGGAATGGCCTCCGGTCGGTACCACCAACTACGGACCTTACATCTCTCAGTTGAATCCCAACGCACAAGCCGTTGTGACATTTTTGCCGGGCTCAGATGGTCTTCACTTTGCCCAACAGGCCAGCCAGTATGGGTTAAAGACACCCTTGGCCGACATCTTTGGGGTGATGTCGTTCGAGACCAACCTCCAGCAACTGGGGAATAAAGCCGATGGGATTATCGCCGATGCGGTGTGGTCCTCCCAATACGATACGGCTCAAAATAAGGCGTTCATTCAGGCTTACCAAAAAGCTTACAACGAACCACCTATCGTCGACAGCGCGGCAGGCTATGCCGGAGCCCAGTTTATCGTCGCGGCACTGAAGCAGGTGAATGGGGACGTCGGTGATGTGTCTCGATTGCTCAACGCCCTATACCAAACCAAAGTCAACACCGTGGAGGGTCCCATCTCCCTCGACCAATACCACGACGTCATTAAGAACATTTATGTGTATCAAATTGTGAACAAAAACGGTCAACCCGGCCAGAAGCTGTTGCAGGTTTACGATAATGTTGGCTTGACTTGGGACCGGACGGTGCAAGAGATTACGGCATTCCCGTGGACCAGCGTCAAAGGGCGATTTGTGAACATCACTCAGAGTCAGTTGGCGCAAGCCGTCAAATAGGTAGAGTGAGGTGAAACCGGTGGTATTAGAGCAACTGGTTAACGCCGTCTCCTACTCGATGTTGTTGTTCTTACTGGCTGTGGGGCTGAGTGTTACTTTGGGACTCCTTAGGGTGGTGAACCTTACTCACGGTTCGTATTATCTGCTGGGGGGTTACGTGGGTCTTAGCGTGGTGCGTTGGACCCATAACTTCTTGCTGGCAACAGGAGCAGGGGCGGCGACGACCGCCGCCCTGGCTGCCCTGATGTTTTGGGGGTTGCTTCGGCGATTTTTGGGTCAAGAGTCCGCCCAGGTTTTGATCACCTTTGGTTCGCTGTTCATTGTCGCTGATGGATGTTTAGCCATCTGGGGCGGACAGACCTACACCATTCCACCTCCGCCTGGCCTTAGCAGCAGCTTGTTGCTTGCTGGTGCCCACATCCCCACCTATCTGTTGCTGCTCATCGCGGTTGGAGCGACTGGGGCGGCGGCGGTCTACTGGGTTTTCGAGCGTACCCGAGTTGGGGCCATGGTCCGCGCCGCAGTTGACGATCGCGAGCTTGCCGAGGCCTGCGGGGTCGATGTCCGCGCATTATCGTTTGGGGTGTTTACATTAGGCGGTGCTATAGCCGGCTTGGCGGGCGTGTTGGGCGGCCCGGTCATTGGCGTCTATCCGGGTGCAGATCTCGCGGTGCTGCTGCTCGCCCTGGTAATTGTTGTGGTGGGGGGGGCCGGCTCCATGTTAGGAGCGCTATTAGGATCCCTGGTGATTGGTTTCGTGACCACCTACGGGTCTCTGTACTTTCCCGAGATCGCTAGCGGCATCGTATACCTGGCGATGGTCTTAGTGATTTTGTTCCGACCCCAGGGTCTGGTTCCCGCCCGCGGCCTAGACCAGACATAGCGCGCTACGGGGAGAACGACAATGCTGGAATTGGAAGGAATCGATGTGTTTTACGGGCCCAGCCACGTGTTGCATGCCCTGACCGCGCACGTCGAGGAAGGAGAGGTTCTAGCTCTGTTGGGGCGAAGCGGTGCCGGCAAAACCACCACCCTAAAAACCGTTATGGGTTGGTTACGCCCTCGAGCGGGCCGAATCCGATGGCGGGGTCAGGACATCTCACATTGGGAGTCGGTGCGAATCGCCAGACTGGGCTTCGCCATGGTGGCCCAGGGTAGGCGAGTCTTCCCCTCGTTGTCGGTGGCTGAGAATCTCGGGATTGCATTGAATCCGACTAGCCCTTGGTCGCTGGAGGACGTCTACCAGTTATTCCCCCGACTGGAGGAACGCCGCTACCAGGCCGCCAACACGTTAAGCGGCGGAGAACAGCAGATGCTCTCCCTAGGTAGGGCTTTGGTCCGGGGACCTCGGGTTCTATTGTTGGATGAACCCACCGAAGGCATGGCGCCGGCCATCGTGCAGCTGACCCACCAGGTGGTGGAAATGTTGCGGGAGGCCGGGATAACAGTGGTGCTTGTAGAACAGAATTTGGCCTTTGCGCTTTCCTTGGCGGCCCGTGTGGCGGTTATGAACAAAGGACAAGTGGTTTACGAGGGTCGTGCCCAAGAGTTCGCAGCCCACCGCGAGCTTCAGGTCCAATACCTGGGGGTGTCGACTACAGGGCTTCGGGTGGGGAGCTGACCCACCACAAAGGGGGCTTGACATGAGGGGACAGCGGGCAGGCCTTATGGCCTGGGGCTTCCGGGTGATGGTGGTGGGGATGGTACTGGCCGCCCCCCTTGGGCTACCACCGTTCTATGTCAATCTCAGCGGTCAGGTGCTCATTTACGCGATATTGGCCTTAAGCTTGGACCTTTTGGCGGGCGTGTTGGGGCTCTGGTCGCTGGGTCATGCCGCTGCGTTCGGGGTTGCCGCTTATACGGCGGCGTTCCTGGCGGAGCGCCTCGGTGTTTCCTGGGGGATTCAGCTTATCAGCGGGCTTGGAGTGGCCGCAGCGTTGGGATGTGTTGGGGGCCTCGTGGTTATGCGAGTACGAGGGCTCTACTTTATGATGTTAACGTTGGGAATCGCCCAGGTTTTGTGGGCGTTGGCCGAGAACTGGACCGGGTTGACGGGAGGGGCAGACGGGATTCCAGGCATTGGCCGCCCCTCCCCATTCATTACCACAAACAGTTTTTATGTCTTTCTTGCGGCATGTTTTGCCTTGAACCTGTTGGTGTTGTGGGCGATACATCGTTCCAACTATGGTTTGATTCTCCGCGGAATTCGGGACAACGCTCTCCGCATGGAGGCGCTGGGGGTGGCGACCTTCCGCGCGCGCCTGGGCGCCTACGTGCTCGCTTCGACGATAGGGGGGTTCGCCGGGGTACTGTTCGCGTGGCAGCAGGGATTGGTGTCACCAGGAGTGCTTTCTGTGGATACCTCTGCCGAAACCTTGTTGATGGTCATCCTGGGAGGGGCCGGCACCTTGGGAGGGCCCATCCTTGGCGCAGTTATCGTCGTGTTACTTGAGACGCTGGTCTCAACCATCACGGCGCGTTGGATGACGGCGCTAGGGGTCTGTTACATCCTGACAGTTCTTGGAGCACCTCAGGGCCTGTATCCCGTATTGATGCCAAAAGTCGCGCGCGTGTTTGCTACATGGGGCCGCTGGTTTGGAGGGATAGGCGATGGAAAACGCGCTCGAGTTGAAGGAGATTCACCGAGCCTTCGGCGGGCTACGCATCCTGAGGGGCATTGATCTGACCGTGGTAGCTGGAGAGCGGAGAGTGTTGGTGGGGCCGAATGGGGCGGGTAAGAGCACTTTGTTTCAGATCGTCTCGGGTTATCTTCCCCCTGATCGGGGTTCCGTGGTACTGTTTGGCGCGGATGTCACCCGTGCAGCGCCTTATGTGCGAAGTCGTATGGGGCTTGGGAGGACATTCCAAATTAATGCGCTGTTTGCTAACCTCACTGTCCAAGAAAATGTTTGTCTTGCCATGTTGGGATGCCGACGGAGCTTGGGCATCTGGGGACAAGCGGTAGATCGCAACATCGCGGGCGTGGCCCGCGGCCAGCTGGAGGCCTGGGAAATGCTCGAATGGTCCGATGTGCCGGTCCGCCAACTGGCCTACGGCTTGCAACGTCAACTAGAAATCCTCCTTGCAATCTGCCAAAAACCGCGGTTGTTGCTGTTGGACGAGCCCACCGCGGGATTGTCCCCCAGGGAGACCGAAAATATTGTCCGCCTGATCCAGCGCCTTCCCCGCGACATCACCTTGTTGGTAGTCGAACACGACATGGATGTAGCCTTTGAAATCGCGGACCACATGTCAGTTTTGCACCTTGGCCAAGTGGTGGCCACCGGCCACCCTCAGGACCTCCAGGCGAACTCAGACGTGCAAGCTATCTACCTTGGGACCGGCGCTCCTGGGCGGCAATAGTAAAACGCTATACCGACTATTGGCTGACTGGACGTTAGAATGGCGTAAAGCTACGGCGACGGGAAAATCCGAGGCCTCAGGGGCTTGAAAAGCGAAGAGGAACTAAGGAGGCGTGCGCCGACGTCAAGGCGGGTTGCCGAGAAAGTCGTGCAGGACTTAGTTCCCGAACGGCAGCATCAACGTTCGAGGCGTGGGGCCCTGAAGCGGGGCGCTCGAGGAACTGGGCAGGCCCGTGCGGAGTGTCATACCATCCGCGGTATTGGAGGCTTTATCGATGACAGGGACAGCAGGGAAGCGGGAAACAAGGGCATCCGCGCAGTGGTTTCCAGTAGTTTGGCGCTTAAGCGCCCGGTTATTTCAGACGTCGTGGGAGGACCTTGTGGGCGACCCAGCGGCAGCCTCATACTGCCTTCGGGAGGGGCTTCGGCTGTTCTGTGGAGATTACCTCTTGGCATGGTTCGATCCGGCTTGGGAGGCGGAGGCCTTGGGAACCAAGGTCGAGCGCGGCCCTTTGGGCGAAGTTATCCGGTTCAAGACGTTGGGGAGTCCCGCACCGGCCGGATCACCTGACCAATGGGTGAGCTCCTTTCCCATCCGACACGTCCTGGGGGTGACGGAGCGCCTCCAACGGGAGGTGGGCTCTCGGACCCGGGTAGTGGGGTATCTCACCGGTCTTCGTACCTTGTCCACCTATGTGACTGGCCCGGACCATACAGTAGAACGTCTCGAGCCGCTTGCGCAACTAGCCTGCCAAATCGCCCAGGCCTATGGTGAAGCCGGGGTGCGGGCAGTGGCCGTGTTCGAGGAGGAACCTCTTGATGAGGCTAGATGGGTCCACGCATTAGAACCTGTCTTAAACCTGTGTAATTATTTCGGCCAGGAGGTCTTTTTCTTCGCCTTCCACCCGTTGCCCGACCTCGTTCGTCGGGTGCTTCGTCGACACGGTGCCCGTTGGATGGTGCATCCCGGATCCAACGAACCGTCCCTGGTGGTATGGCAGGTGGACGGATTGGAAAAGACGGACCTGGCTCAGCGGGCACTAGACCAGAACAACATGGTGGTGACGAGCTGGGATGTTCCCCCCGACGCCGACCCATCCGTGATTCGCGCGGTCGGACGGCGTCTCGGCAAGGTCTTAGAACCTTGATGTCGAGGAGTTGGGAAGTAAGGGAGGGCCCGCATGTACACAGCCAACGTCGATATCGGTGGCACCTTTACTGACGGCTTTTTCACGGATGGAGTCGCCATCAAAACCGTGAAGGTGTTAACCACACCCCACGACCTCACCGAATGTTTTATGCAATGTATCACCGGGGCAGCCGAGGCCTACCAACGCGATCTGGAGGCGTTCCTGCGCGATACGTCGACTATTAGGCTCTCGACCACCGTAGGTACCAATCTGCTGGTGGAGCGATCGGGTCCAAAGGTCGGACTGATGGTGACGGAAGGGTTTGAGTCCAACCTTTACGGCGATAGCGGCTCCCCACTAATCCTTGACCGCTACGTACCCCGAGGCTTGGTGGAAGGGGTCGCTGAGATGGTCGATGAGGACGGCCGGGTGGTGGTGGCGCCTGACAAAGAGGCCGTGTTGGCGGCTGTACGTCACCTTCTCCACGAGGGAGCACGTATGATCGTGGTGAGCTTGCGCCGTGCGGCGAGCAATCCGGCCAATGAATGGACAGTGCGGGAGCTGGTGCGTGAACGCTATCCGGTACATTACTTACGCTCGGTGCCGCTACAACTTGGCTCGGAAATTGCCTCAGGGTCAGACGATCACGGCCGTACCAACACGAGCGTGTTAAACGCCTACCTGCATGGAGACATGGCGCGGGCGCTGTATCGCGCTGAGGACCGGCTCCGAGACGCTGGATACATGCATCCACTCTTAGTTGTGCACGGGAATGGCGGCTGCGCTCGCGTGGCCAAGACCACCGCCATCCAAACCTTAAGTTCAGGCCCGGCCGCCGCTGTTCATGGGGCTTGGGCGGTGGCGGAGCAACTGGGACTTAGCCGGGTGGTTTGCGCCGACATGGGTGGGACCAGCCTGGATATCGCGGTGATTTTAGATGGCCGACTTTCCGTGGATCTCCGCCCCACAGTAGAGGGCATTCCTCTTAGTATCCCGATGGTGGGCGTGGAGTCAGTCGGAGCGGGAGGAGGCAGCATTGTACGCGCCGTGGATGGACGCCTTGCGGTTGGTCCAGAGAGTGCTGGCTCTACGCCTGGCCCAGTCTGCTATGGGCGGGGGGGACAACGGCCGACCGTGACAGATGCCAACGTGGTGTTGGGATACATCCATCCCGACTTTTTTCTGGGCGGGAAAATCCGCCTGGATCCCGACCGCGCTCGCCAGGCGTTTGAACGTTGGATCGCCGGTCCGTTGGCACTTTCTGTTGCGGAAGCGGCATTAGAGGTACGCCGCGAGACGGCGCTAAAGATGGCTTCGGAGATTGCCGACCGGATAAGGAACCTTGGGCATCCACCATCGGAGTACGCCCTGTTCTCCTATGGCGGAGCGGGACCCCTTCACGCCTGCGAGGTCGCGGACCAGCTCGGATTCCGAGAAGTCTATGCCTTTCCCTTTGGCTCGGTGTTTAGCGCCTTTGGCATTAACACCACCGACGTCGTACATTGGTACACCAAGCCGGTTGGGCAGAGCACCGGTAAGGTGTCCTGGGATGCACTCAGGCAGACGGTGAAACAATTGCGTACCCAAGCCATTCGCGACATGCGGGCAGAGGGTTTCTCCGAAGATGGCATTGTGTTTCAATTGCAGCTGACGGTGGTTTATCCACGTGCTACTGGTCAGGGATCCAAGCACCCCGTCTTAGTGAACTGGACGAGCTTTCCTCAGGAGCCTTTGGAGCTCTGGGCGGACCAAGACGTAGTGGTGGATGCGGTTGCCCTTTCCGCACGGGGATCGGTGCCCCACTGGATGCCGCCGATTCGGCCTCGAGGTCCCTTGGAGCCTGCCCGTCCCACGGGTGAACGCATAGTCTGGTGGGACCCGGGGGAAGCACGGCCCACCGCCATCTTTCATCGCGACGGCCTGGCCGTCGGCCAACGGATTGCAGGGCCAGCTATAGTGGAGGGTGGCGACACCAATTACGTCGTACCGGGCGGCTGGACGATGGAGGTGGAGGATCATGGATATTTCCACTTCGTCCGCAACTGAGTCCTTCTTGGAAGGAGTTCATCGTCCTTTGGAGGGCTTGGTAGCGTTGGAGCTGGGCGGTTTTATTACCGCTCCCTACGCAGGCCTACTTTTGGCAGAGATGGGAGCTCGTGTCATCAAAGTCGAACCTCCTGGACAGGGAGATCCCTTTCGGGCCTTCCAGGGAGGCCTTTACAGTCCCCAGTTTCAGGCTTACAACCGCAACAAGGAAAGCTTGTGTGTCGACCTTAAGCACCCCGAAGGCCGGACAATTTTCTACCGGCTGGTGGAAACGGCGGACGTGGTAGTTCAAAACTTTCGGCCGGGCACCGCTGCGACGTTAGGGGTCGCTTGGACTGACCTCGCCCGGATTCGCCGCGATTTGGTGTATTGTTCCATTACTGGGTTCGGAAGCACCGGCCCGTATGGGCAGCGTCCTAGTTACGATACCGTGGCCCAAGCGTTCAGTGGCCTGCTTAGTATGACCGTAGACCCGGAGCTGCCCCGGGTGGTGGGACCGGCCTTTGCCGACGGGTTGACGGGCCTGTACGCCGCCTACGGCATATTGGCAGCACTCTTTCATCGTCATCGCACCGGTGCTGGGATGCACTTAGAGATAACCATGCTGGAGGCCACGATGGCCTTTTTGACCGAGCCGTTTAGTCAGTACTTCTACAGTGGGTACTCACCCGGCCCCCTGACCCGTCCTCAGACCTCACAATCGTATGCCTTTGTCGGATCTGATGGCAAGGCTTTGGCCATCCATCTGTCCTCTCCGGAGAAGTTCTGGAATAACCTTCTGCGGGCGATCGAGGCTCCCCAATTGGCCACCGACCCGCGTTTTGCTACTCGAGAGGCTAGATTGCAAAATTACCTGTCCCTACATGCTACGTTGGCGCCTATTTTCGCACACCGCCCACGGGCAGAGTGGTTGGTCCGGTTAGAGAGGGAGGATGTGCCGGCGGCACCCATTTATTCCATCGAGGAAGTGGTCGAGGATCCCCAAGTCCGCGAACTGGCAATTTGCTGCACCATGGAACACCCGGAGATGGGAAAGGTAGGAGGGCTCTTCGCTCCCATCCACATCAACGGCGAAAGAGTGGTGACCCCTATTCCCCCTCCCGTGCTGGGCGAACAGACCGAGCGGGTGTTAGAGGGACTTGGATACTCATCGAGCGATATTCTGGCGTTGCGTCAGGCGAAAGTGATTTATGTCGGCGGGAGTGCGGGGAACCGTGATGAGAGGGGCAACGTTGGAGGTGCCCCGTGAATATGCTCAGTAGATCCGGTGTCGACCACGTACTAGTTGGAACCGGAAGCGGCTTCTTTCTCCCCCTGCCAGACAGGCACCCCCACGGCTTTCTAGATAGAGGCAAGAAAAAGTGGAGGCAGAGCTACTTAGTCACCGTCGTCCAGGCGAACTTTTCGGTTCCCGAATCAGGAGCTGAGCGATGCGTGGTCAGATATCCGGGCGGCTCCACGAGCGAGCGGGCTCACGTTGGGTTGGGTGGGAGTAACGGGATCGTGACTAATGGCAGGCGGCCAGCGGCAATCTTGGCGGTCGTGGGGGAGACGGTGGTGGGTCGTCATCCAGGGCGGTCGGCCATCCTCGAAGTATTTGACGGGCCGATTCGGACGTTCTGGGAGTTAGTGGCCCAAGCACGGTTAGTGCTTCCCTGGTGCACCACGTATTACCCGTATGATTTCTGCCGCCGTCCAGTCTGTCCCTATTTTCAATCCTCGCTACTGACCTGGACGCCGATCAGCGGGATCGGCGAAGCCTGGTCCCTTGCGGTCGTTTATTCTCCCTCCCCGCGGAAAGCATGAGCCGACCAAGTTTCCTACATTGTGGCGTTGGTGGAGATGCAGGAAGGGATTCGAGTGCCGGGAAACCTCCGAGCAGTACCAGGGGCAGTTTCCATCGGCCTGCTGGTGCAGGCCCGCTTTGCCACGGTGGCAGGGGACAAACCTTGCCAGTTTCACCTCCTGGGCGATCGGGAGCCGGTCACTCCGTCTGCACGAAGGTGACCGCGGACCGCTTATCGAATCAGGTGAGTGGCAGTGTAAAAGAGAGAGGAGGGGACCGAATGGGGCGTTGGTCGGGGCGAATTCCCTCTCCGACAGAGTACTCTGCGCCCTATTGGCGCAGTGGGGGCGAGGATGGGGCACTGAGACTTTTGCGCTGTAATCGTTGTGGAAAGTGGACTCCGTACATTAAGAGGCAATGCCCCTATTGTGGGCAGGAGTCCTTGGAATGGCGAACGGTACCAGGGGAAGGGGTACTTTACAGTTACTCAGTGCATTATCGCCCGGCGGCTCCTGAATTTCAAAGCCAAGTGCCCTACATCATTGGATTGGTTCAGCTCGATCGAGGGCCGCGATTATTGAGTCGCATCTTAGGAGAACCCAGCGAGATGGCTGTGGGACGCCGGGTGCGCGTCGTCTTTGAGCAGGTCGAGAACGGATGGGCGATTCCCTACTTTGAGGTCGTCCCCTGAACGGGCAAGGAGGCGGTAGCATGGTAGCCGACGACGTCGCCATCATCGGGGTGGGCGAGGTGAACGCAGGCAAAAATTCTGGAAGGAACGCATTGGAACTGGGGGCCCAGGCTGCCTTTCTGGCGTTGGCCGATGCCGGGGTTGAGGCGCGGGAGATTGACGCGGTATTGGTCGAGCATCCCATGTCGGATCCCCATCACATGCCTGCCCATGTTTTCTTGGAATATGTCCATCTGAGACCGCGCCTGGCTGTAGCTGTCAGCGCTGGAGGTGCCAGTCCTCACGCGATGGTGATCCAAGCAGCGTCTTTGATTGTCAGCGGGGTCGCCCGGACCGTGTTGGTGGTGGATGCTGATGGTCGCTCAACGCGATTTCAGGGAGACAAAGGACAGGCCATGGTGGCTGCCGCAAATGACATCGAAGAATGGGAATGGCCCTATGGGACCTCGGTACCCGGCCGGTACGGCCTTATTGCGCAGCGTCACATGGCAGAATACGGTACGCGGCCCGAGCACTTGGCTCAGGTTGCGGTCATCCAGCGGCGCCATGCCGCCTTGCACCCGGATGCATTGTATCGCAGTCCTCTGACCATTGAGGAAGTGCTGGCCTCGCCGATGGTGGCCAGCCCTTTTCATCTTTTGGAATGCTGCCTAGTCTCCGACTGGGGCTCCGCCTTGGTTTTGACCGCGGGGGCGGACGCAAGGCGGTCTCCGAAGCCTCCCGTCTGGATTCGGGGGTTCGGCGCCTGCCAGCAAGGGTACAATCTGGCCCCATTGGATTCATTAACGCGATCGCCGATTCACCAATCGGCTGCTCAAGCTTACCAAATGGCTGGCATTCGGCCTGACGATGTGGACTTTGCACAGGTCTATGACAGTTTTCCCATCACCGTTCTCCTCGCACTGGAGGGGCTGGGATTTTGCAGGCCTGGTGAGAGCGGCCCCTATGTGATGTCGGGAGCCATCGCGTTGGGAGGGGAGCACCCGGTCAACACCCATGGCGGTCAACTATCTTACGGATGCGGTCACGGGCAGTACCTAGTAGAATCCGTCCGACAACTGCGAGGCGAGGCTGGGGCTCGGCAAGTACCCCACGCCCAGTGGGGGGTATCCCAGGGGACGGCTGCCCTGTGTTCGGCCTCTTACACCGTCATTCTGGCAAAAGGATGAGACGGCTGACTTCATACCGTGTAGTCAGGCGAAGGAGGAGTTTGGGAACGGAACTCCGCGATGGACGCAGGGATGGGGAACGGCTCCTGTCCGTTGCGGCTAGAGTTAGTCGCCACCTTGCGATCTCACGGGCCCGGAGGAGACGTGGCCACGTCCCCTCACCGGATTTGGCTTGCCTCATGGCTACGCTGAACGCAGCAGGGCACGGTGGTTCAAAGAACGGTCCCTAATCAGGAGTTGCCGGGACTTTGAGCCATCGCGGCCGGGCTTTCCACGTCTTGGGAGGCACCAATCCTCCACACGACTCGTGGGCCGGCAAGAGGTGAGCCTTCTAGGGTGTCTGACGAGAGAGGTGCGTTCTCGGAGCACAGGGCCTCGAGGCCCCTGGCGCCCGCCAGGCAAGACATCGGCTGAGATTTGCCGCCCTTTTCCCTACAGTATAGGGGACTGGTTTGACCCAGGTTTGCCTCTTTCCGGTCAAATCTAACGAGGACATACGCTCTCCTGACCGGGTTTCCAGCCTTTTCTGGTGGGCTCCCTTGTCGCGCTCGATAATCGTGAGCCGTTCGCCGTCCCAGATTGGTCTCTCGTTTTGGGACCCCTCACGGTATGACCCCCCTGGGTTGGCTGCCTCTCCCTGTCTTGCCGGAGATGGCACGGGTGATTAGCCAAGAAGTTCCTGGCAATCGGCACCGGTGGTGCACGTGGAACGCGCCGTTCGACCCTGGGAAGCCAATTTGGGCCGGGATAGCATGAAGGTGCAGAGAGCCCCGCGGTGAGGGAGCGGGGTAGCACGGACGGGAGAGGGTGGGCAGGATGCAACTCCACGAACAGGTGATTAGCCAGGGACGGGTGATGTGCCCGCGGCGCGGTCAGGACATTGACCTTGAGCAATGCCTGGTCTGCCCGTACTTCCAGGGGGTGCGCGCCTTGAAGGGTCGCCCCGCAGTGTTGTTGTGCAACCGGGCCGGACCGGTTTTGGGCTTGTGGTTATAGGCCTCATGGGCTGGTAGGAGGGAGGAGAGGACGATGTTCTT
>JAIMAE010000264.1 GCA_023512105.1 Bacillota bacterium
GGCGGGCGGGTTGGGGGCGGCCGGTTGGAGCCTTGGCTGGCTGGGGCCAGCGGGCTGTTTGGCGTGGGGGTGGGAGCCTCGCTGCTGCTCGGCGTGCTCCATTAAGCGGCTTCGCGGATGCAGAACCCTCGGAGATGGCTAAAATGGACCGGGGGGATGATGATGGCCCAGGCGCCCAGAGCTTCAACCTTCGCGGCCGGGGGTGCCGCCTTTATGGCCGGTGCCTCTTACGGCGTGGTCACGCCGTTGGCGAAGTTGGCGCAAGGCCAAGGGTTGACGGCGGGCCAACTGGCCTTGTTTCAGTACGCGGTGCCGCTGGTGGTGCTGTGGACGGCCAGTTGGCTCAAAGGAAAGCCGCCGACGCTGGGGGGATCCAGCTGGTGGCCTCCGGCCTTGGCCGGGATCAGTGCGGGGATGACCTCTTGGCTCTATTACGGGGCCTTGGCCCACCTCTCGGCGGGACTGGCGGTCTTGTTGCTGTTCCAATTCGCCTGGATGGTGGTGGTGGTAGAGGCGATCGCCAAGCGGCGGTGTCCCCAACCCCGCATCCTGTGGTCGGTGGGGTTGGTCTGGGTAGGCACGGTGACCAGTGTGGGTTTTGGCCTGGGATTGGACCTAAGGGCCAGCTTGGTCGGGTGGGCCTTGGGGATCGGGGCAGGAGCCGCCTACGCCGTCTCGCTGTATGCCAACGGGCAGATGGACCCGCGCCTGCCCACCGCTTGGCGGGCTGCCACCGCCGCCTCCTTGGCCTGCCTCACCGTGTTGACCACCGCCTGGCTGGCGGGGAGCCAAACGGTGCGTTGGCCGACGGAGCCCCAGGCCTGGGGGTGGCTGGTGGCGGTGGGATGCTTCAGCCAGGCCTTGCCGGTGTGGCTGCTGGCGTGGTCGGCTCCCCGCATCGGCGGTACCTTGGCGGCGATTTTGGCCAGCTCCGAGTTGCCGGTGGCACTGGTCGGCTCGTGGATCGCTCTGGGACAGCGCTTCGGGTGGCTGACCTGGGTCGGGGTGGCCATCATCCTGTCAGGCATTGGCCTTGGCCAGTCGGCCGAGGCGGAATCGCTGGCTTTACAGCCCTCCACACTTCAAGGCGCGAGCCGCAGGAGGCAGCGGTGAGGCGGTGCGGAAGAAGCCAGGCGGGCGAGACAGGGAGAGCACAGGAGGCTAATCGATGTGGGTGATTCCGGGATCCGAGGCGACGAGCCTCCTGTGGGAGGTAGGGCCCGGCGTGCGGGCGGGCGTCAGCACGCGACGAGGGGGGGCGAGCCGGCCTCCTTTTGACACCTTGAACTGGTCGTACGCCGTCGGCGACGACCCCCAGGCGGTGACCGAAAATCGCCGGCGGGTGCTGGCCTGGGCGCACGCAGAACCGGATCAGTTGGTCACGGCGGGTCAGGTGCACGGCGCGGCGGTGGCGGTCGTCGGGCCAGAGGAGGCAGGGCGGGGGCCCGTGGCCGGGGTGGATGGCCTGTTGACTGCTCACCCGGGAACGGTGGTGGCGGTGGCGGTGGCCGACTGCGTGCCCCTGTTGCTGGCCGCTCCCCAAGCGGGATGGGTGGGCGCGATTCACGCCGGATGGCGGGGGACCGCCGCCAAGATTGGACCGCAGGCCGTCCAACGGTTGTTTGAGCAAGGGGTACGGCCGGACCAGCTATGGGTCGGGATCGGGCCTAGCATCGGCCCCTGCTGCTACGAGGTGGACGAGCCCGTCTACACCGCGATTAGCCAGGCCCTGGGCAGCGACCGGCCGCTACGGCCCGGTCGACCCGGGCATTGGCAACTGGACCTCTGGCTGGCTAACCAGATGGCGCTGGAGGCGGTCGGGGTTCCACCTAGCCACATCGAGTGCCTTGGGTGGTGCACCGCTTGTCGGTCCGACTGGTTCTTCTCCTATCGGCGGGACGGACCTCGGAGCGGGCGAATGGGGGGTTGGATATGTCTTACATCGCCGACAACGTCCACCGCATCCTAGGGCGACTGCGGGAACTGCGTCCGGATGGGAGCGTTCGGCTGATGGTGGCGGCCAAGGGCCATACGCGGGCCGAGGTGGAGGAGGCCTTGGCCGCGGGCGCCCATCTGGTGGGGGAGAACCGAGTCCAGGAGGCCCGCGAAAAGTGGTCGGAAAAGTGCCAATGCGAGTTGCATTTGATTGGACACCTGCAAACCAACAAGGTAAAATATGCCATACAGCTCTTTGATGCCATTGATTCGGTGGACAGCCTGCGCCTGGCCGAAGCACTGGACCAACGGGTGACGACGGGGACCTTGCCGGTAATGGTGGAGGTCAACGCCGGGCGGGAGCCGGAGAAGACCGGGCTATGGCCTGAGGCGATTTGGGAGTTTTTGCAGGATTGCCAGCGCTTCCCCCGACTTCGCTTCGTCGGGATGATGGCGATGGTGCCGATGGCAAAAGATCACAGCGTGGCGGAACAGGAAAGAATTCGGCGGATTATGCAGGAAACAGCCGCTTTGTGGCGAAGTTGTCGCAGGGAAGGATGGCCGTGGGCGCCCC
>JAIMAE010000265.1 GCA_023512105.1 Bacillota bacterium
GCGCGGCGAGTCTCTTCGACAAAACCGGCTTCATTCAGGGTGTCGGTGTGGATGGCCACCTGCACGTCGTATTCGTCAGCCACCGCAAGACTCTGATCAATCACCGCTGGGGTGGCTCCCCAGTCCTCGTGCACCTTGAGGCCCATCGCTCCTCCGCGAATTTGTTCCCGCAGCGGCTCGGCCAGGGCGCTATTGCCCTTGCCCAAGAAGCCGATGTTGACTGGCATCTCCTCAGTGGCCAAAAACATCCGGGCCAAGTTCCACGGCCCCGGGGTGCAGGTGGTGGCCAAAGACCCGTGGGAGGGCCCGACGCCTCCTCCGATCATGGTGGTGATCCCGGAGGACAGCGCAAACCTCACTTGAGCCGGATCAATCCAGTGAATGTGGCCGTCCACGCCGCCTGGGGTCACCACACAATGTTCCGCGGCGATCACCTCGGTTCCGGGGCCAATGGTCAATCCCGGGGTGACCCCGTCCATGATGTCCGGATTTCCCGCCTTTCCGATGCCGACGATGCGTCCGTCCCGTATCCCGATGTCCGCCTTGACCACCCCCAACAGGGGGTCCACCACCACCGCGTTGACCACCACCAAATCCAAGGCTCCGGCCTTCCGAGTCACCGCGGCTTGCCCCATGCCATCCCGGATCGTCTTGCCCCCACCAAAGACCGCCTCGTCGCCAAAGGCGCCGCAATCCCGTTCCACCTGTAGCACCAGATGGCTGTCCGCGAGGCGAAACCGATCGCCGGCGGTCGGACCATACAGCGCGGCGTAATGGCTGCGTTTAATGTTCATCGTCCTCTTCCTCCTCCGAAGCCCCCTCCGGCAACCCCTGGGTGGCGCCGCGAAATCCGACCACCCGCCCACGCCCTCCATAGCGGACCAAGGTGACCGTGAGGGTCATCCCAGGCTCAAACCGCACGGCGGTCCCCGCCGGGATGTCTAGCCGCATTCCCTGGGCTAGGCTCCGCTCGAAGTCCAGGGCGGGATTGACCTCGGCAAAGTGATAATGGGAACCCACCTGGATGGGGCGATCCCCGAGGTTGGTCACCCGAACCTGGCGGCGCAACCGCCCCGGGTTGAGTTCCAGCTCCTCCGCCGGGCAGTCATACCCCCCGATCGGCCCTCCGGTCATCGTCTCCCCCCTCCTTCCGCCAGCCTGCGCAACCCGGGCCCACCGGGTCGTGGCAGGTGACAAGTTTGGTGCCGTCGGAAAATGTGGCCTCGACCTGCACCATGCGCACTATCTCGGGCACCTCGGGCATCACCTCATCGGCTCCGATCACCTGTTTTCCCAGCCCCACGCACTCGGCGACGGACTTGCCGTCGCGAGCCGCCTCCAAGATGGCGTCGGCGATCAGCGCCACCGTCTCAGGCACGTTGAGCTTGAGGCCCCGCTGTCTTCGCCGCCTGGCCACCTCGGCGGCCACGGTCAGCAAGAGCTTCTCTTGGTCTCCTGGAGACAGGTACACCGGTCTACCTCCTCTCCGTACGGGCGGGACGCGGGTGGCGAGTCGACCGGGCGCTCCCGCAACCCCACCCTGGGTCGCCGCGGTGCGATAACCGCAAATCCCCCAAGCAGCCAACCTGGCTCGGCCACCCACCGGTGAGGGTTGGGCCCGATGGGTGGCCGCTGCCCCAGGTAGCCAAGCCGAACGCTGGCCGGGGCGAGCTTTAAGGCTCTTCCGGGACCTCATACCAGCGCACGCGCTCTCCCACCCGGGCCCGCACCCGCCAGGCCAAAGACTTGGGATGCTGGTCAATCGTCTTCCCCAGCTGCTCGACCGCCTGTTCCAACCGTCGTCGCGAGCCGAGATCTAAAACCGGGGCGACCTCTGCAATCAGCCGGCCCAAGTTTAGGGTCACCGTTCGCCAAAGTCCCCAATCGGCCGCCAACTTCGCGGCGACGTACCGGTAGTCGAGCACTCCCGCCGGCAAGGCGGGCCCCTCGCCCTCCAGCGCCAGCAGCAACGCCGCGGCGTCGGCCAAGTCCTTGCGGTTGACTTCGAACACCTGCAATTTGGTGAGGAGAAGATCAGATGGGGCGATGGTGGGAATCGCATCGGAGAGGCGGCTTCGCAAATCCAACGGGTGAGACATGCGAAAGCTGTCCACGAAGATGTCGACCTTGGTTGCGCCGTGGTAGTACAGCAGACGCGTTTTCCCGTTGAGCAGGTTGAATTCCTGCTCCGGGCGACATCCCCAGGCCTCCATCACCTCCGCCACCATCCGCCGGCTAGCGCCAGTGGTAAAGAAGTCGATATCCGCGCTCTCCCGTTCCAACGCCGACGGCACCCGGCCGCGACACCAATACTGCACGGCGCGTCCGCCCAAGAGGTAAAGCTTTCCTCCCTGCCCGCGCACGGCGTCGATCATCTCCAGCTCCACCGCGGGTCTAAAATCTTGTGCGATGTTCATCTCCTACACCTCACTCGGGGGGAATTTCCGCGTACGCCAAACTGAGGTCGATCCCTTGACGAGCGCGCACCGCCCGGGCCA
>JAIMAE010000266.1 GCA_023512105.1 Bacillota bacterium
GGCCCACCGCATGCACCACGCCGGAGACGTCGTAGCCCAGCACGGCGGGAGGGGAGATTCCTGCCCAGCGGCCGGCTTGCCGGATTTTGGCGTCCACCGGGTTGGTGCCAGACGCCCAGACTTCCACCACCACCTCTCCTGGGCCGGGTTCGGGAATAGGGAGGTCTCGTTCTTGGAACTGCTCTGGCCCGCCAAAGGCGGGGATCACCATCGCCCGCATCGAAGTCCTCCTTTGTCGCCAGGGTTTACCACGGCAGATACGCCCTTATGGTACCGCAAGTGGAATCCGATTACCGGTTGGCTTGAGTACCTACCACGGCGGTTGAGGCCGCCTTTTGCGAGGCGATTTCACCACCATTCCCATTTTGGCGGTTTACCGCCGCATTGTTTTTGGGGGGCCGTTGGCCAGTTCCGCCTTCTCTCCGGTGGAGGCATGGACCGGATCGTGTTCAACGGATATAGGTCTAACCACATCCCGGTTGTCAGGCAGTGTCCCGGGCGCGACGAACAGCGTTCCGCTAAACGGTTTGGCGGGAAACTCAGAGGCTCAAAAGATTGTAGACAAACTCGCCGCCTTCGCCAAAACTGAGATACTAGCCAGCCAATACGAACTTGGGACGGGGGTGTAGTCGCATGGGACTTCGGGGGCTCAAGGACAAGGTGGTGGTCATCACCGGGGCCGGCCAAGGAATCGGGCGGGCCTACGCCCATCGGTTTGCCGAGGAGGGCTGCGCGGTGGTGATCGCGGAGCGGGCGGTCGAGCGGGGGCGAGCGGTGGAGGACGAGCTGCGGAAAGTAGGAGCGCGGGCCGAGTTTGTAGAGACCGACGTCGCCCAGGCGGAGAGCTGCCGGCGCATGGTGGAGCAGGTCGAGGCGCGCTTTGGCCGCCTGGACGTGCTGGTCAACAACGCGGCCATCTTTTCGACCATCACCATGAAACCGTTTTGGGAGATTTCCGAGGAAGAATGGGATGCCATCACCGCCGTCAACCTCAAAGGGGTGTGGTTGGCCTCTCGGGCGGTTTTCCCGGTCATGCAACGGCAGCGGCACGGGGCCATCATCAACATCGCCTCTGCCGTGGTCTTCATGGGCAGACCCTACTACCTTCACTACGTCGCCTCCAAGGGGGCGGTGGTGGCGATGACCCGTGCCATGGCCCGCGAAGTGGGCCCTTACGGGATCCGGGTCAACGCCGTCACTCCGGGCGCCACCTATACCGAGGTGCCGCGGGCCACCGTGACCGAGGAGCAGAAACAAGCCATGATCGCTCAGCAGTGCATCGCTCGCCCGGAGGTTCCGGACGACCTGGTCGGGGTGGTGGCGTTCTTGGCCTCCGAGGACAGCGCCTTTATCACCGGGCAGACCATCAACGTCGACGGCGGACTGATTATGCATTAAATCCCGCTTTCTGGGGCCAAGGGAAACGGAGAATGATGAGGAGGTGGCGCGCGTGCGCGTGATCGATGCCGACGGCCATTGCGTGGAGAAGGATGTGGAGCTGTCCGAGTACGCCAGCTATCTGGGAAAGCCCTTGGCCGGGGCCTATGGGGTGGGCTCGATGCCGCTCTTTCCCTCCCTCGACGGCTGGTTTCGGGTGGCAGGAGACAAGCTGGCAGGCGGCGATGTGGAGCACTGGCGCAACTTTTTGGATGCGACCGGCATCGAGCTGAGTTTTCTCTACCCCACCTCGGGGTTGGCTTTTGGCTTGATTCAGGATGTGGAGTGGGCGGTGTCCCTGGCCCAGGCCTACAACCAGTGGCTGTACGAGCGCTATCTTCGGCAGGACGCGCGGCTTAGGGGGGTGGCCATGATTCCGGTCCACGACCCGGTGCGCGCCGCCCAAGAGCTGAGGCGGGCCGTGCAAGAGCTGGGGTTTCGCGCCGGCCTCTTACCCAGCGCCACGCTCTTGCACCGCGGCTACGGGGATCCCTTCTTTGACCCGATCTACGCCGAGGCCGAGCGGCTCAACGTGCCGCTGGCGGTCCACGGCGCGCCCAGCCAAGGGTTTGGTTTTGACTGGAGTACCTCTTTTATCGTCACTCACGCCCTGGAGCATCCCATTCCCCTCCTGATCCAGTGCACCCACATGTTGTTGGGCGGAGTTTTCGACCGGTTTCCGCGCCTTCGGGTGGCCTACTTGGAGAGCGGGGCGGGCTGGCTGCCCTTTTTGATCGACCGCTTGGAAGAAGAGGTGGAGCGCCGGGCCGCACGCTGGTGTCCCACGCTGAAGGCCTCTCCTCGGGAAGTGTTGCAGCGGGGTAACCTCTACGTCAGCTGCGAGGTGGAGGAGACCACCTTGCCGTGGGTGGCACAGGCCATCGGAGAGGACCAAATCCTCTTCGCCTCAGACTACCCCCACGAGCGCGACCGCGAGGCCTTTTTAGGAGATATCCCGGCCTTTGTGGAGCGGTCTGACCTCGATGAGAGGCTGAAGGCCAAGATCTTATACGACAACGCCTGCCGTTTCTACGCGCTTTAAGCCGACTTCCGGCCG
>JAIMAE010000267.1 GCA_023512105.1 Bacillota bacterium
ATCGTCAAGGCCGGGGTGGTCGACGACATCATGATCGTGCTGGCCACCTTGACCGCAGTCGGCATGTTCGCCATGCCGGTTCTGGATTTGGCCACTACCTGGCGCTGGCTGTTTTGGACCCTGGTGGCGGGGGCCTACGCCTTTGGGGTGCTCGGCATCGTGGTGGTGACGGCTGGCCTGCTGGGCTACATGGCGGGGTTGGAGAGTTTCGGGGTGCCCTACCTGGCTCCCTACGCGCCCTTCCACCCGAAGGCGATGGCCGACAGTTGGGTGCGTGGCCCAGCCACCAGCGAGACCTCTCGTCCGCCGGCGATCGCTCCCAAAGACGCACGGATGGGGGAGCCGGCGGCGGTGGAAGACCCGCTGCACTTAAGCGGGCAAATGCCTGGGCCGGCCGGTCCGTGACCGCCCGCCGGGCCCGGCGCTGGGGGGTGGTGTGCGTCCTGTTGGCCTGGCTCCTCTCCGGCTGCTGGGACAACCAGGCCATCAACCGTCGGGCCCTGGTGCTCTTGATCGGGGTCGCGCCCTACCGTTCACAGGAGGTCACGGTGTGGTTTCAAATTCCGACGCCTCAGGGACTGACCACCTTGACCACGCCCAGTGGGAGCGGTCCCACCTTCTTGGTCTTACGCGGTCACGGCCCCACCCTCGCCGCCGCGTTTGCCGAGGCGCAGTCTCAGATCAACCAGGATCTTTACCTGGGGCAAACCCAAGCCGTCATCCTCTCCGCAGCCTTGTCCCCCACTCAGTGGGGCCAAGTCCTGAACAGTCTGGAGCGAATCGGAACGCTGGACAAAAGCGCCTGGGTGCTGGTCACCCAACGCCCGCTAGATGCGGTGTTTCGCTCCCATCCGCCGACCGCTCCGCTGCCGGGGTTGTATTTTGAGACCCTCTTTGGCTGTGCCGCTTGCCAGACGGTGGCCTTACACCGCACCTTGTGGGGGGTGGAGAAACGCTGGCACACCCCTTCGGTGGACGAGTGGCTGCCGCTGCTCTCCATCCAACCGGACGGCTGGCGGGTAGACCAGGTGGTGCTCTATCAAGGGGGACGGCCGAAATGGCGCTTGGACCCCGGGCAGACGCTGACCTTGGGATATCTCTTGGGGCGGACCCAAAAAGGCTGGCTGGTGGTGCGCGGCCGGTGGGGCTTGGCCGGATTGCGGGCGCTTCAGGCTTGGCCGCAATGGACCACCTCGGTGCAGGGGGACCGCGCCGAAGTGCACATCGCGCTCAAGGTGCAAGGAAGGCTTGCCACCTTTCCGATCGGGGCCTTTACCCCCGCCGTGGCCCGCCAAGTCCGTACTTCGGCGGCCGAGCTCCTGGCTCGCTCGGTCGACCAGCTGCTCGCGCGCCTGCAGTCCATGGACATCGACCCGGTAGGGTTTGGCCTGGGCTGGGTGTGGGCCCATCCGCAGGACGCAGCCGAGTGGCCGCGGCTGTGGCGCCACGCCCAGGTCACCGTCACCGTCCACCTGCAGATCGTCGAAACCGGAGGGACCCGATGAGGCCAGAGGTGCCGCTGACCGTTCGCACCATCTCGCCGTTTCAATTCGCGCTGTTGGTGACCACCGCGTTTTTGGGACTGGGCCTGTTCCAATTCCCCCGCGGGATCGTCCAGGTGGCAGGCAACGAAACCTTGTACGCGTTTGCCCTCAGCGGATTTGGCGCCATCGCCGGCGTGTGGTTGATCTTTCGGGTCGCCCACGTCGCCCCCAACCAGACGGTCTTCGCCTGGGCCCAACGGGCCCTACCCTGGCCGGTCTACGGGCTGTTCTTGGCCCTGGCCGACGGGCTGCACCTCGGGCTGCCGATGGTGGCCATGGGCGAGTTCGCGGCCTTGGTCCGGACCTTCTTCCTGCCCGACACGCCACCGTGGGCGGTGAGCAGCCTGATGGTGGGGATGGCGCTGTGGATGTTGTGGTGGGATTTGCCGCAACTGGTGCGGACGGTGCAAATCGTGTTTCTGCCCGTGGTGGCGGCCACCATCGCCTTCTCCGGTCTGCTCATCCCCCATTTCCAAGATGGGTGGGCGTTGCAGTGGGTGCCGATCACCCGCCCGGGAGCGCTGGTCCAGGGAGCCCTGATAGGCTTTCAAAGCTTTTTGGGCTACGAGGTGATTGCCCTGCTTTGGCCCTACGTTCCCCCGACCGAAAGGCCGCGCGCCGAACGCTGGGCCTATCTCGCCCTGCTTGGCGCCTTTAGCCTCTACACCCTGCAGCTCGTGCTGACCTTCGGCACCGAAGACCCCTATTTCCTGCTCACCCTCGATTGGCCGGCGCTCTCGGCCCTGCGCTTAATCAGCGTCCCGGGGATCGTGATCAACAAACTGGGGTTGTTGGTGGTGGTCTTGTGGGGACTCTTGACGATGTTCTTCGTCTCCATTCGCTGCTGGGCGATCTGCCACGCCACCTTGCCCGCGCTGGCCCGCCAAGGCGGGCGCACCTACCGGCTGATCGCCTCCGCGGTGATGACCGCGATCTGGCT
>JAIMAE010000268.1 GCA_023512105.1 Bacillota bacterium
ACCGTGGTGGGCTGGAACCCCTGGTCCCACACAATCTGAATCAACTGGCCGGGCGCTCCCCAGGTGGCGATGGCCGGCGTGGATGGGGTGGGGTAGCCGCGCTTCCAAGTCCAAAGCTGGTTGGACAGCCAGGTGGCCCCGTCAAGCGCCTGCGCCAGCACCTGGAAGGCGGTGGCCTCCAGGCGCGGCGTACCGTCCGCCGCGAGCAGCCCGTACTGGTCTCCCCCGGAGTCCTGCAATTGGTACGCTTCGGCCCGCTGCACCCACTGGAAGCTGGTGGCGAGCTGCTCCACCAGGAAGCTTGCCTGCTCCGTAGGCGAGGCCCCCTGGGGGTTGTCGGAGGTCTTCGGGGCCACGTTGGTCTCGGTCAGCCAGATAGGCAAATCGCCTACTCCCGCCTGCTGGAGGAGGTTTTGGTAGGTCGCATAGATCGTCGGGTTGTACTCGATGGTGTTGTACAGGTTGACGTCAAGGCCGTCTAGGTAATCGTGGTTCTCTTGCGCCCCCGGCAGCTGGGAGAGGGCTTGGAGCAGCTGGGCGGTCACCTGGCCCTTGGCGTACCAGTACGGGGTGGCAGGGGCCAGCACGTGGGCCGCCGGGTTGGCGGCGTGGATGGCCTGATAGGCCACTGCGATCATCTGGGCGAACTGTGGGATGGTACCGCCCCAGGTGGCGTAGGGGCCTTGGGGAATGCTGATCTCGTTGCCGATGATCCAGGTGTTGATCAGCCCGGTGTAGTGCTTGGCCAGGCGATAGACGAACTGCCCCCAAAGGTTGGCGGGATCATTCCACGGGCGGTCTAACCCCTTGGGCGCGGTCTCCACGCCCGGCTGGGGATTGGCCTCAGCCCACCTGGGAGCGCCCTCGATCACCCCGACCAAGTGCAGCCCCGCTTGGGCGAGCTGGGATTCCGGGGCGTCCCAGTTGGTGGCGAACCCGTTATACTGGCCTGGCTGCGGCTCTAGCTCGTTCCAGAAAAAGGGAATCCGGGTCCACCCAGCCCCCAAGGCCGCCGCGGCGGCCGGGCCGTTCTGGGCGTTGGCGATGCCAAAGCGGGGATCCGGCGTTGGCGCACCCTGGGGGGCAACGATATGGAGGTGCTGCGGCAAGGTGGCACCCAGCGCGTCTTGGATGCGTCCCAGGTTGCCGGGGGGGATGGCCGCGGTGCCACCTAAGGTAGTGACGGGCAGGCTCGGGTCCAGCGCCCCGAGGTAACGCTGGACCAGGGATGCGGGCACCGAGTCGCTGTTGACCAGCACGATTGGGGCACCCCAAGCCGCCGCCAGAGGCGCCGCGGTGACGGCGTCGCTCAAGTGATGGGGCAGGCCGTCGGCTACCAAGAGCCCGGCGGGCCGGGGGAAAGCTTGGGCAGCGATCCGGGCGGCCGTGCCGAAGCGGTCCTGGCCCGCCAACGGGACGACTTGGGTCGAGGGCGGCAGCCCCTGAACCTGGGCGGGGGCCACCACCCCGAGCTGAAAGGCGGTGCGGGCCGCCTGAGCCCAGCGCGCCTCGTCATCCGGCAGCGCCGTTTCACCGTTGTCAGGCGGGGGCACCAACAAGATCGGGGAGAGGGTACTGGCGGCCGCTGCTCCACCCGCCAGGGCGTCGACCAAATTGGCCGGGGCGGCGCTGGTCACCCACACCGTCGACGCCAGGCCATGGGTCGCCTGGGCGAGTGCCTGGGCCACGGATGCCGCGGTGTCCTGTGGATCGGCGTCACCGAGCGCGCCGGCTACCGTCAAGCCGGCCTGTCGGCAGGCGGCGGCGAGCGTCGGGGAGTTATCGGCTCCGACCAGAACCACCTGGGTTACGCCCAGCTGCTGCAACCCCGCCAGGGTGGAGGGGTTTAAGGCGGTCGTGCTGTTGGTCAGCAAGATCGGCACGTGCCATGCCGCCGCCAAGGGACCTGCCACCAGGGCATCCAAAAGATTGGCAGAGGCGCCGGAGGCCAGGAGGGCCTGGTGTGTGGGCACGCCCTGTGGGTACAGGGCCTCTGCCACCGCGGCGGCGGTGGCGGCGCGGGTGGTGCCCGCCAGGCGCTGGGGCCACGCGTTGGGCGCCATCGCCAACACCTGGCGGCCCCCTGGGACTGGCAACCCCCCGGCGGTCACCGCCACCGCAAGCAGCATGATAGATAGCCCGCGACCTCGACCCATCCGCCGCTCCTCCTTCGCGTCCAGGTTTCGCCGACTACTATTCGCGTTGCTCGGGGCAAATCCTCTTTCCGCCGGAGGATGTGAATCTGCGGTTCTCTGCCGGATTGGAGGGAATGCAGACCTCTGGGTCGGGCAAGGCAGGGGAGGGCTCGCGGCTGGACAAAAAACGCCGCGCCGCACCCATTGTGGGGGACCGCGGTGAGAGGAGGGAGGTCGGCGGGGTCGGGAAAAGGGACTGAGCGCCCGCCCGTTAACCTTGCGGGGCAAGGCGAATGGAGCCTAGCCGCAGCACCTCTCCTCGGATCGGAATCACCACCTG
>JAIMAE010000052.1 GCA_023512105.1 Bacillota bacterium
CAGGAGCCGGTGCGGCTGTTGCAGGCCGTGGCCGGGGATCAGTACGTGCCGTTTTTTGGCCAAGAGCTGTGTTGCGGATCGGGGGGCGTCTACAACCTGGTGCACACCGACTGGGCCTTGGGCATGCTGGACCAAAAGATGCAGGCGATGGCGGGCGTGCACCCGCAGCGCATCTTGGTCAACAATCCCGGATGCCATCTGCAACTGCAGTGGGGTGTGCGACGCCACCCGGAGGTCGGAGCCGAGGTCGAGCACCTGGCCACCTACCTCTGGCGCTGCTACACCAGAGCCGTTGCGCCCGCGCAGCCGGAGTGGGCGGAGCAGATTTCTGGGTGAGCCCCGCGCGGCGGGAAATCTGGGCCGAGCTGGCATTGGCGGCAGGGGTGCTGGCGGCGGCGGCAGTCGGGGCCAGCTTAGCCCATGCCCACGACGTCGACGAATACCAGCGCTACGCCGCAGCGGCAATGCAGTCGCCGTGGCTGACGCACTGGCCCAAGGAGTATCCTCCGCTCTCCCTGGCGGTCTTCCTCCTCCCCCGCCTCCTTCCCCTCCCCTACTCGCTCGGGTTTGAGCTGGTGGCGGCGATGGCGTTTGGCTTGACCTGCTGGATCTTGCGCAAGCAAGATGCGCGGGCTGGCCTGCGGGCGATGGGCTATGCCGCGCTGGGAGCCCCGTTTTTGTTGCTCGCCCGCTTTGACGGCCTGGCGGCGTTGGCTGCCGCCGCCGCGCTCTGGGCGGTGCGCCGGCAGCGCTGGAACTGGGGATGGGCGTGGGCCGAGGTAGGCTTCTTGCTGAAGTTGTTCCCCGCGCTGCTCGCGGCAGCGGCCTTGGCGGCTGAAGGGCGGCGGCGCCCGCGGGTGGCCGTCAGGCGAGCCCTGCTCTGGTTGGGTCTTTTGGGCCTGGGGCTTGGGCTGCAATGGGGGTGGGCGCGCTCGGCGGCGTTGAGCTGGATAGCCTACTTTCACGGTCGCCCGCCCGAAGTCGGTTCGTTGGTGGGGCAGATTGCCGGCTTGATCCATCCCCAGGGCAGCCAGGTGGTATTTAGCTACGGTTCGATGAATGTGGTCAATTCCTGGACCCCGTGGCTGACCGAGGTCGCGGTTCTCCTGGCGGGAGCCTGCGCTGGCTACATCGTTTGGCGCTGGTGGCGGGGAGAAGTTGGGCTGGTCACCGCCTTGCTCACCCTGCTGGTCGCCCTGCTCCTGAGTTCGAAGGTCTTCTCGATTCAGTTCTTATTGTGGCTGATTCCCTTTTGGAGTTATTATCGGTGGAACTGGTGGTGGGCGGGCAGCGCGCTGGCCACCGCAGCCGCCTACCCCTTGGTCTACAACTGGGCCTCCCAGCATCCCCAGTATTGGGACGTTGACTTGGCCTTGCTCCTCTTCCGCAGCGCGATGCTGGTGGCCGGATTGGTGGCGGTCTTAAGAAATCCGCAACAGCGGGCACTCTAACCGGTGTGAGCGCGGGGAGCGGTTTAGGCGGCGAATCAAAGCGGCGAGGAACCCACTTCGGTGTGGCCAGAGAGGTTCAGGGAGGAAGCGATGGAACGGGGCATCCTGATCACCCACGACGACTGTCTTGATGGCGCCACCGCCGCGTTGGTGGCCCGCGCCGTGGGGCTTGCAGTGCGCCTGGTCGAGCCCGACCAGGTGGTGGCGGAACTCGAGACCCTGCCGGAAGGGGTCCCGCTGTACCTGGCAGACGTCTCGATTCCCAAAGAGGCCTGGCCGGCCTGGCAACCACGGGTGGCCTACCTCTTGGACCACCATCAAACCGCGTTGGGCCTGCGCGGCGAGCCGCGGGTCACCGTGGACCTTGGTCGCTCGGGGGCTCGGCTGATGTACGACTTTGCCGTAGAACACGGCTGGCTTAAGCCCACCCCGGCCTATGCCCGCCTGGTGGACATGGTCCAGCGCTATGACCTCTGGCAGCCCCGCCACGAGGCCGGTCAAAACCTCAACCGCTTGTTCCGCGACCAGGGGCTGGATTGGTATCTCGGGGGGTTTGCCTACGGCTGGCGGCCTTGGCAGGCCTGGGAGGCCGAGCGCATCGCCGAGATCGTGCGCGACGAGCGGCGCTTCATCGCGGCGGCGCTCAGCCAGGTCCGGCGCCTTCCGGCTGGCCAGTTCGCCTTGGCCGGCCTTTTCCTTTCCGAAGATGGCCCGATCAACGAGGTGGCCCACCGGTTGCTGGCCGATGGCGTGGACGTGGTGCTGTTTGTCAAGGCCGACGGCCGACTGTCTGCGCGCTCAAGCCGACGAGTGGACGTGGCGCGAGCCATGGAGCAGCTGTTTGGCGGCGGTGGCCATGCTCGCGCCGCCGGCGGACGGCTCGCCTCCGGAGTGGCCCCAGGGCCCGAAGCGGTCGACCAAGCCCTGGCCGAGCTGGCCCGCTTTCTGCGCGAGCAGCCTGAGCCTCGCTAGTCTAGGGCGGTGCGCCGAATCGCCAAGGCGATCTTCCCCAGGTTTTGGTTGGTTTCCATGTAGCGATGGGCTTCGGCCACCTCTTCCCACCAAAACACCCGGTCGATCCGCGGGTTGAAGCGGCTACCTAAGAGCGGAACCACCCGCTGGCGAAATTGTTGGACCAAGGCCATCTTGAGCTCGAGCGGCCGAGAGCGCAGGGCGGTCCCCCGCACGGTGAGGCGGCTTTGCAGCAGTTGCCCGAGCCTGACCTCGGCCCTGGCCCCTCCCAGGGTTCCGACTAAGACCAAGGTGCCGCCGGGCTTAAGGCTGTCGCAGTTGGCCTGCCAATACGGGCCGCCCACGAAGTCGATCACCGCGTCCACCCCTACCCCGCCGGTCCACTCCCGCACGGCCTCGGCGAAGTCTTGGGTGCGGTAGTTGACCCCGACCTCGGCCCCGAGTTGGCGGGTCCAGGCGACTTTCTCATCGCTGCCGGCGGTGGCCAGCACCCGCACTCCGGCGGCGGTCGCCAGTTGCACGGCCGCCGAACCCACCCCGCCGGCGGCTGCGTGGATGACCACCCGTTGCCCCATGGCCAGCCCGGCTTTGTCGAATAAGGCGTCGTAGGCCGTCAGGTAGGCCTCGGGCGTGGACCCCGCCTCCACCCAGGATTGGGCAGCAGGGACCTCCCAAGCCAGGCGTTGGTGGACTGCCACCCGTTCCGCATAGCCACCGCCGGGCAACAAGGCGGCAACCCGCTGTCCCACGCTAAACTCCACCACCCGCTCTCCGCATGCCACCACTGTGCCGGCGCATTCCAAACCCGGGATTTCGACGGGTGGCGCCGGCGGTGGAGGTGGGTAGCGCCCTTCCCGTTGATGCAAGTCGGCACGGTTGATGCCCGCCGCTTCCACCTCGATCACGATCTCCTCCGGTCCTGGAACCGGGTCCGGAGCTTCGCTCACCTTCAAGACCTCCGGCCCTCCATATTGGGTGAGTACCACCGCGCGCATGCGCCGCCTCCTTTTCGCAGCGGATTTAAGGAGCTTCTGTCTCCCTGGTCTCCTACATACATCTTTCGCGATCTGGGGGGTACTTTTCCTGCCGATTGGAGAGGGCGGCCGCGATTGACAACAGCGGGGTAACGCTGCTAAGATGCAAATGCAGGTTGTTTGCAAAAAGGGGGCGAGCAGGATGATTAACCTTTGGGATCCCCACGTCGGCCTGACCGTGCCGGTCGTGCTTGTCACCGCCTTTTTGCTCGGCATGTTACATGGCATTACCCCAGACGAACACACCTGGCCGATTACCTTCAGCTATGCGATCGGGAGCTATTCAACCCGGCGGGGGATGCTGTCCGGGGTCATCTTTTCGCTGGCCTTCACCTTCCAGCGGGCGATCGGTAGCGAGTTGGCATACCTCAGCCTGGACCACTGGTTCACCGCGGTGCCTCACCTCGACTACCTGATCTATCTCCTGGTCGGGGTGGTAATGGCCATCGCCGGCTGGCACATTCTGCACGGCCGCCACTTTCACCTGTTTGGCTCGCACCGCATGGCCCACCGACCGGCCGAGGCGGCGCTGAGCGACCCGCGGCCCTGGATGCCTGCCGTCCATGGCTTCATCGCCGGCTGGGGTTTCGGCGCCTTTGCCGTGATCATCTACACCGTGCTGGCCCCGTCCATGCCGGGAGCCCTCTGGGGTTGGGTGCCCGGAGCATTGTTTGGTCTGGGCACGATGGCCATGCAAGCCTTGGCGGGCGGGTTGTTTGGCTGGCTGGCCACCAAGCGCGGGCTCGACGGTCCGGCCATTCGTCGGGTCTCGCTGTTGACGGCGGGGCGAACCTTGCAATGGGGAGGGGTCCTGTTTGTGGCCGGAGGGCTGTTCGGGCTGTTCTTCCCTCACCTGGCTGACTGGTCGTGGAATACCGGCATTGGCGTCCACAACCTGGACAGCGTGGGCCTTCCGACGCTGTTGATGATGATCACGGTGGGGGGCATTGGCCTGACCACGCTTTGGCGGGAGAGCCGACACTTCCCCGGCCCCCGGCGCTAGGGGCCTTGGCTGCGGCCAGGGGTTACCGCCCCGCCGGGGCGTTTTTTGTTTGTCTTTACTTCCGAAAGCTTAGCAGCTAAGCTATGAGTAACTGGTTCAATGGTTGCCGGGACCGTCCCATGGTGCCGGTTCCCTGGTCAGTCGACCACCCCGGTGGCACGTCATTCGAAGGAGGCGAACAGCGATGCCCGCGGTCACGCCAGACAACTGGACAGACCTTCCCCGTATACCAGAACCGGGCCCTGAGGGCAGCGAGCGGACGGTGCTGCGCTTGGTGACCGCCCCCTCGCTGTTAGAGGGCGCGGGATTTCCGGTCCGCCGCCCCTTTCCCACCCGGGAGATCGGATTTCGGGAGGCCGATCCCTTCTTGCTGCTGGACCACATGGGCGCCGTCCAGTACGGCCCTGGGGAGGCCAAGGGCGCGCCGTGGCATCCGCACCGGGGTTTTGAGACCGTGACCTACATGATCGACGGGGTGATGCGCCATCGCGACTCCCAAGGCGGCGGCGGGGTGATCTCCAACGGCGACACCCAGTGGATGACAGCCGGTGCCGGGATTTTGCACGACGAGATGCCTCCCGACGAGTTGGTGGCCTCAGGCGGACTCTTTCACGGCATTCAACTGTGGGTGAACCTCCCCCGCAGCCTGAAGTGGACCCCTCCCCGCTACCAGAGCATCGCCGCCAGCGCGGTGCGCCTGGTGGCCTCCGCTCGCGGTGACGCCCTGGTCCGGATCATCGCCGGGGAACTGGGCCCCTACCGCGGACCGGGGCTCACCTGGACACCCATCACCTTAGTCCACGCCAGTCTCGAGCCAGGCGCGCGATTGGCCGTGCCTTGGCCCAGCGACTTCAACGCCATCGCCTACGTACTCGCCGGCAGTGGGGCCGCCGGTCCCGAACACGTGCTGATCCGCGAGGGGCAGGCGGCTTGGTTCGGGGCCGGATCCGGGGTGGTGGTGACGGCCAGCCCTGCCCCCGACTCTCCCACCGGGCGCCTGGAGGTGTTGTTGCTAGGTGGGCGACCCATCCGCGAGCCCATCGCCTCTTATGGCCCCTTTGTGATGAACACCCGCGAGGAAATCTTGCAGGCCTTTGAGGACTACCAAGCGGGGCGGATGGGGACGATTCCGGCCGAAATCTTGGATCCCGGCTCACCCTCCTAGAACCGGCGGAGGCCCTGGCCATGAAGCGGGTTCGCTTGACCGTGCCGCCGCGCGCCCTTTCCGCCTCCCCGCCTTTTGCCATCCCCAATCAGTGGCGACCTGGTCCGGTGGCCCTGGCCCGCGTCGAGCCCCCGGACGCCGACGTGGTGGCGGCGCCCTTGCCGATGCGGGGCGGCATGCGCATCGTGGTCTACAATCGGGGAGAGCGTGCGGTCGAGGTCGAGGTGGATCTCCCCGACTAGCCGGCGGCTGATTTTGTCGTGGGGCGGGTTTGACGGCAGGAGTCAGGACCTTGGTGTCGAAATCTCCACTCGAATTGCCGGCGAACGGGTTGACGCCCGATTCGCGGTCCGTGGAGGGATGAGCTTGGCGGCGGCCGTCGTGCGGCGATGGCGGTGGATAGCGGCAAGTACCGGGTTGGCGCTCAGCTTGGCGGTCGGCCCTTGGGCAGAGGGGGCGGCGACCGCCAATCCCTGGCAGACCGACGCGGCAGCGTGGGAACAGGCGGCAAATGCCGTGGCCCAGTTGTCCGCGCGTCAGCGAACGATACTGGACCAGTTGCTGCAGACCGATTTACACCTGCGCAACGCCCAAACCACCGTCCAACGGTTGGACCGTCAAATCGCTCAAGCCCAAGCCGAGCTGACCTCCACCCAACGGCAGGTGGCGGCCATCGACGCGCGCCGCCAAGCGGCCGCGCAACAGGCCGCCACTCTGCTGCGAATCGTCCAGTACCTCGGCCCTGGGTCGTTCCTCGGGGTGTTGCTCTCGGCGCACAGCTGGACCGGGTTCATCCATCGAGCCGGTGCTGTGGCGGCCACCCTGAGTTTGATGCACCAACAGCTGGAGCGGCTGCGCACCGTTCACGGCCAGTTAGAGGCGGCGCTTGCCCACCGCCAGGCGGTGGCGGCGGCGTTGGCAGGCGAACAGGCCCAGTGGGTGAAGACGGCGGCCACGCTGGCCAGCGACCAGCGCGCGCTGGAGCAGGAACTGGCGGCGCTCGGGAGCGAGCAACGCTTCTACCAAAATCAGTTGGCTGCGGTGCAGGCGGCCTGGGCTTCGTTGATGATCCCGGCCTTGCAAGCGCTGCAAAGTCATCTCAATGAGGCGCTGCAACAAGGCTCCTCCGACTTTCCGGTGCAGATCGGCACCACCGCCCAAGGCACGCTGTCTGCCACCATCGTCGACGCCGATTTCAACCAGTGGCTGGCCGCTACCCCGGGACTGAATGGCATCGCGGTCCACTTTGGCAACGCCTCGGACAGCATCAGCTTCACCGGCCGCGGGGTGACCCTGCAAGGCCGCTTCGTGGTCTTAAACGCCACCGCCCTGATGTTTCGGATGGATCAAATCGACTTCTTTGGCCTCGTCGTCCCTCCGTCGTTGCTGGGTCCCGCCGCTCCGGCCCGCTTGGTCTGGAATTTGGCGCCGGTGTTGTCGGGTCTGCAGTTGCGCAGCGTCAGCACCACCGAGGGAGCCCTCACCATGACCTTCAGCCCTGAGGCCACTTCGGGGGGGACGGTGGGCTGATGCGCATCATAGCCGACCGCGTAACCTACGCCTATCCCGGGGGATCTGCCGTTTTTGACCAGTTCAGCTGGCGCGCTGAGCCAGGCGAGCTGTGGTTTGTGGTCGGACCGAGCGGCTGTGGGAAGACCACCTGGCTGCGCCTTTGCCTGGGGATGGTCCGCCCCCAGGAGGGGCGGCTGGAGGTCGGGGACGTGGAGATCGGGCGGGCCTCGCCTTCCCAGTTGCGCCAACTGCGTCTGGCCACCGGGGTGGTTTTTCAGGAATTCCGCCTCCTGGCCGGGCAGTCGGCTTTTGACAACGTGGCGGTGTCCCTGCGCATGGCGGGCATGCCGCGCGCGGAGGTGGTCACCCGTACCCGCGAGGCGTTGGCCGCGGTGGGATTGGCCGATTTTGCCGAGCAACCCGTGGAGCACCTCTCCTGGGGGCAGCAACAGCGCGTCGCCTTCGCCCGAGCATGGGTGCGCCGGCCCCGCCTCTTTTTGGCCGATGAGCCCACCGGTAATTTGGACGCGGAGACCGCCACGGCGATCATGGACCTGATCGGCCGAATCCACGAGTCCGGCGCCACCGTGGTGGTCACCACTCACGCGTTGGAACAGATTGGACGTCTGGGAGGGCGGGTCCTGCGGATCGCCGGCCGCACCGCCAGGCCGGTCGGCGATTCCCCTGCCCCTGACCCGGGAGGTCTGCGATGACGACCGATGTGTGGTGGACCTTCGTCCGCCAAGCCGCGGCGACGTTGTGGCGAACCCGCCGCCTGTATGTGGCCACCACGGTGGTGGTGGCGCTCTGCCTAATCTTAGTCGGGGTGGCGCTCTTGGGCCGGGCCAACCTGGTGGCGGTCTCGCAGTTGGCCCGCTCACGGGCCGAGGTCACGGCGTACCTCCAACCCCAAATCTCCGCCGCTCAAGTCGCCCAAGACCTCCAGGCGTTGCGAACCACGGTCGGGGTGAACGGCGTCACCTACGTCGACGCCGCCACCGCGTTGCAGCAGATGCGGGTGGTGTTGGGCCCGAATCGGGCGCTGTTGGCCCAGTTGGACGGTGAAAACCCCTTCAGCCCCTACTTCGCCATCTCGGTGGACCCGGCCCGGGCGGAGTCGGTGGTTCGGGCGGCGGGCCACCTGGCGGGAGTCTCCTGGGTGCAAAACAACTTGACCGTTCTTCGCCGCCTCACCACCTTGATTAACGTGGCGCAAGGGGTCGGGTGGGCCTTGGTGGCGATGGCCGCCGTCATCGCGGTGGCCGTGACCTCCCACGTCACGCGTTTGAGCATGTGGTCTCGGCGCCAGGAGATGGCCACCTTGCGATGGCTCGGCGCCTCCTCCACCTTCGTGGCGGCTCCGTTCGTCCTGGAGGGCCTGATGGTGGCCCTGTGTAGCGCGGCCGTGGCCACCGGCGCGTTGTGGCTGATTTTGACTCGGCTGGGAGGGCTCTTGGCCTCCCTCCTCCCCTTTATTCCCTGGCGCCTGGGCGGGGGGGTGTTCTGGACTGCGGCCTCCGCCACTTGGGCCACCGCGTTCGGTTGCTCGCTCTTGGGCACGGTCATCGCCGTCTGGCCGGCCAATGCCTCGCCGGATGGCGGCTAGCGGCTCGTCGTGCCACCGGAAGAGCCTGCCCCGGCGAAGCCACTCTGGTATAATGGCTGCGGTCTTGTGCCTCGGCACAAGCCCTCTAGAAGTAGCACCAGCTTGGCAAGAAAGGCGAGGCGATGCGCAGTGAGCAAGTGGCAAGGCTCTTGGCAGCGGTGGCGCAAGGTTTTGAGATGGCCGGGAGTCGGGGTGGTCGCGCTGACCTTGGGGATGGCCGGCTGCGGGAGTGCGCAGTCCAACCCGCATTCCGGGTCCCAGCAGGCTGCGACACCGCATTCGCAAGCTCCCTCGCCGGCTTCGACCACCGGAGGGTCGCCGGCTCCAGCCGCCCCATCCTCGTCCCTTCCCAGCGGTCGCAATTTGCGATGGCAAGCGCCGCCCCCGATGGTCATTGACCCCCACCGGCAATACCAAGCCGTGGTCGAGACCACCGCCGGGAGCTTTACCATCTCGCTCTTCGCCAAGCAGGACCCGGTGGCGGTCAACAACTTCGTCTTCTTGGCGCAACATCAATTCTTCAACGGCGACACCTTCTTCCGGGTGGTCAAGGACTTTGTCATCCAGTCCGGCGACCCGCTCAACCAAGGGACGGGCGGGCCAGGATATCAGTGGAACGGGGAGCTGCCTCCCCCCTACCCTTACGGTCCGGGGATCGTGGCGATGGCCAACACCGGTAACCCCAATACCAACGGCAGCCAGTTTTTCATCTGCACGGGCTCGCAGAGCCAAAGTTTAAATCAAACCCCCATCTACACCGAGGTGGGACGGGTGACGGCAGGATGGGATACGGTGTTGAAGATCGCCGCGGGGCCGGTGGTGGCCAATCCGGTGATGGGCGGTGAGGTCTCCAAACCGGTGCATCCGGTGACCATCTTGAGCGTCACCGTGCGCTCCCAGCCCTAGCGCTTCGGCTGATGGAGGATTTTGGACATACTATAATTGAAAGCGCAGGATCCACCTGAAACCGTGCGGGGAGGGATGGCCATTTTTGGGGGGCGGACAAGCGCAGCGCCGACTCGCGTATCCGATGGGGCCACGGTCGTGGACCAAACATCCTGGTGGAGTGGCAACCGATGAAGCAAGCGCCCCCAGTGGCAAACATTGGGTTTCCTAAACCCGCCCTCTTGGCGATGGTGGCGATGGCGTTGTTAGGCGGTATCGCGGTGGTGTTGTCGCTCGTCTTTCACAGTCGCATCCACACCCGCTATCTGGAAGAGACCATTCGCGAACGCCAGCCCCACGAGGTGGTGGTGGCGGCGGTGGGCACGCGGGTGGCTCCAGGGTTTGTAGGGTTTTTAGTCGACGTCACCGACGGGGTGAACCAGTTGACGGTAACCCCCTTGCCAGGTTCTCAGCTGGTGTCGGTCTCTTTGAGTCAGGGCGATCCGCCCGTCCGCTTGCCGTTGTGGCAAGCCGTTTCTGAGGTGCCGCCGGGCACCGCCGCCCATCTGATTGCCAGCGCCTATCACCTTTCCGGGTCCTACTATTTTCTCACCAGCACCCAAAACCTGTTAGAGATTCTAGATGCCTTGGCCAACCACGCCAGCGGCGGCGACCAGTTGGGCTCGGTCACCAGCATGCTGGAGACCTTGGGGTACCCGGACGGCAGGGTGCATCCCGCCCGCGAGCTGCAGTTGTTGGCAGCGATGATGCGGACCTTGCCCCGCTTGAATCCCTTGGTGGCCAGTTCGCTGTTGACCGTGACCAAAACCTCCCACACCAACCTCACCGGCTATCAGATGTTCCAGCTGGCCAACGTGGTCCGCGGAGACTCCTTCCGCTTGGGCCAACTGCCAGCGGCGGCAAGGAGTAGCCATGGCCAATAAATTGCATGGACCGTGGCCGCTCTCCGCCTCCCGCCCAGCCGCGGCGGCTGAGTTGTCCGTGAGAACGGCTCGGATTGAACCCAGGGTGTGGAAGAGCGTGCTCTGGGTGGTGGTGCTCTCTCGCCTGTTTTTTGCGGAGCTGGCGATGTTGGCCTACATCTACCTCCCCCATGCCTGGGTGGAGGCGCCGCCGGGAGTCCTCCCGCCGACCGCCGGATTGGCCTACCGGGTGTTGGTGCAGCTGTGGTCTCACTGGGATGGGCTGTGGTACCTTTCCATCGCCAACCATGGCTATCGCGGGCGGGCCACCGCGACCGCCTTCTTCCCGCTCTATCCGGCGCTGGTGCATCTGTTCGGGGGCACGCCGTTGGCCGCGGTGGCGGTCTCGCTGGGCGCGATGGGGGTGGTGTTCTGGCTGTTCTTCCGGCTGGCGCAGTGGGAACTCGGAGAGAGGCCGGCCTGGTACGCCACCTTGGCGCTGGCCTTCTTTCCCACTGCCTTTTACATCAACGCCGCCTACTCGGAGTCGCTGTTCCTGGCCCTGGCCTTGGCTGCGCTCTATTTTGGCCGGCAGGGGCGCTGGTGGGCTGCCGCCGCCTTCGGAGGATTGGCCACCCTCGATTCCTCATACGGACTCCTGCTGGTGATTCCGCTGGCCTGGATGGTCTGGCAGCACCGAGACGGCTCACGCTGGCCATGGGTCGCCCTCGGCCTGATCCCCGCCGGATTGTTGGCCTGGATGGCCTATTTGGTTCCCCTCTTTGGCGACCCCATGGTCTTCGAACGCGCGCAGTCCAACTGGGGCCGGCATTTTCTATGGATTCCGGTCACGGTGGTGCAGGGTCTGGCCGACGCCTGGCACCACGCCCCGCAGGCGTTGAGCTTCTCTCACCTGTTTGCCCAAGGACCACCTTCCACCACGCCGATGGTGTTCTACAACGCCCTCTTTATGTTGTTCGCGGTGCTGGTCTGCGCGGTCAGCTATCGCTATCTGCCGCGTTACGCCTGGGTGTATTCGGCGGTGGCCTTGGCCGTGCCCCTCTCCTACCCCGCAGAGGGCAATCCCTTGATGTCGGTTCCCCGACTCCTGCTTGAGGCCTTTCCGCTGTTTTGGGGGGTGGGGGTCTTGCTGGTGCGATGGCCCGCCTGGGCCAGGCGCCTCTACTTCGCAGCCTCGCTGGCTTTGGGTGCGCTCTTCGTCGCCTTGTTTGCCACCGCGCACTGGGTGGCGTAACCGCTAGCACCGGGGTCGCCAAGTCAAAGGACCGGCGCCGATTCCCCTGTGCCACCGGGTCGCACGCTAAGACCCAGCCGGTGGGCTGCCGACTCGCCATCTGCGGGGCTCGATGCCCCGGCCTCCGTCTTTGCTTGGGGGCTCGAACCTCCAGGCGCTGGAGCGAGGCTGTGCTCCATGCAGGCTTGCTCTCAAGACCGCGCTGTTGGGATCAGGAAACGCGCCGAAGGTCCGAGCGAGGAGAGTCCCGCGCCTCCGCTTGGGGGGCCTTAAATGGATCGAAGGGTGAGTCCAGGCTCGCTGGTGCCGGATGGGGTGGAAAGTCGTCGGTTCAGCCCACCGAGGAGGGCGAAGCGCGGCCAGCGGCGCCGCCTGCGACCCTCCTCGGGCTGTTTTCCCGTCGGGCCAAACCGCTTAAGTGCCGCCCGGGCCTTAGTGTCCGCAGCTGCAGCCGGTCTGAATGTGGGGGTTTTTGATCACGAACCCCTCGTCGGCGTCGCGCCGCATGTAGTCGATGATGCCCCCGTCCAGATACGGCTGACTTTCGGGGTCGATGACCAACTTGAGGCCCTGGGTCTCGATCTCGGTATCGCCGGGGCGAAGCTCATCTTCCCACGCCATCTGATAGCCGATGCGTCCGCAGCCGCACGCCTGCCCGGCGCTGACGCGGATAAACGGCGAAGGCCGGTCTTGCGCCAATTGGCTGAAAGCCCCTTCGGCTTCCGCCGTAATCGTCAACTGGATCGCCATTGGGCCACCTCCTAGCTCCATGTTACCGTCAAATTAACTCCGCCTCAAGTCAATCCTAATCCCGGAGGGATCGCCGATGCGCAAGGGCCTTTGGACTTGGTGGCACCGGGGTCAACGGTTTTTCTCCGCGGTAGCGGCCCACGACCTCGGGGCCTATGCGGCCGCGCTGGCCTATAACTTCCTGTTTGCTCTGCCCCCGTTGGCCCTGTTCTTGGCTGCGCTCTTAGGGTTTTGGCACCTGCCGGCCGATCCCCAGCAGTGGTTGAAGGGTCCCTGGCAAGTGCTGTTGCCTCCCCCCTTGACCCGCTTCCTCGACCGCTGGGGCGAGACCCTGATCGCGCATCGCCACCCGGCCTTGTTGTCCCTAGGGGGCCTGGGCTTCGTCTGGGGCACCTCCGGGGCCTTCCGCCAACTCATCGACGCCCTCAACCACATCGAGGGCATCTCGCCGGCGAGGCGCAGCCTGCTCGCCACCTATGCCCTCTCGCTGGCCGCCGGGGCCCTGTTCGGCCTGTTGCTGGCCGCCGCGGTGGCCTTGGCCTGGTGGGAGGAGGTCGCCTTGGCCCCGACCCACCCGCGCTGGATCTGGATTTTGGGTTGGCGTTGGGTGCTGCTCCTGACCACGATTTGGGGACTGTTGACCCTGGCCTACCGCTATCTGCCGGATACGCCTCAGCCGGTGCGCGCCTGGTCGCGGGGCACGGTGGTGGCGGTGGCGGGATGGTTGGCGGGCACCTGGGGACTCTCCCGTTACGCCCAGTGGTCTCGGGGGTTAAGCGCGGTCTACGGAGGGCTGACCACTCTGGTCTTGTTGATGCTCTACTTCTACCTCACCGCCTTGGTGATCCTCTTTGGGGCTGAGGTCAATCGATGGTACCGGGAGCGCTCAAAGCCGAATCCCGGCCAGTTGCAGGAGCACGGTGAGGCCCACCCCGACGATCCCGCCCACGATGGTGCCGTTGATCCGGATCCACTGTAAGTCGCGCCCCACGTACCACTCCAGCTTGTCAATCCACTCCTGTTGGTTCATTTGATTGAGGTTGTCCCGCACCAGTTTGCCGATCCAGGGATGGTAGCGCTCCACCAACTGGGTGGCCACACCCCGCACCTCCCCGGCCAACCACTGGGCGCGGGCCGGATCGGCCTCGAGCCAGGGGCGGAGCTCCCCCAGTTTCTCGGCCAGCCACCGTCCGACCGCGCCGCCAGCGATCGCCTGCTCCGCCTCCTGGCGGCCCACCTGCCCGAGCCGCCGCCAGGGGATCTGTTGCAGCAGGTCTCGCTTCCCGGCTTCCACCGCCGCCCGCACCTTCTCGTCGTCTCTCAGCGCGATCATGATCCGAACCAGTGCCAGCTCAAACTGCTGAAAGGCCGATTCGGAATGGATCCACTGCAACAAGTGCAACCGGATCACCTGGCTCAACTCCTTGTAGTCGATGGTTCCCAACGACTCCAGGAGGCCCAGCAACAATTTTTGGGTGGTGGTGCGGGTGTAGTTGTCGATCATGCTCTTCAACCGGGCCTCCATCTCGTCGGTGAATTCTAGCGAATTGAGCACCGACTCCGCCTGCGCGGCCAGGAAGTGAAACAGCGCCCGGTCCTGGTTGGTCTGGATCAGCCATTTGAGCAGGTTGACGCCCAAATCCGCGGCCGACCACGCCTCGGCCCGGACCGCCAGCCAACTCCCCAACCGCTCGGCCCAGCTCTCCAAGGGCGCCCATTGCAGCCATTGCAGCAGCCGTTCTTGAAACTCGGCGGTGTGGACCAGCTTGGCCAAGGTCTCGGCCACCTCCCCAGCCAACTCGACCACGTCGACTTTGGCCAGCACCGTGGAGAGGTATTGTTTAGACAGCAACTCCCGCTCCACCATGACGACGATGGCATCGATGATGCGGTCGCGGTTCCTGGCGATGATCGAGGTGTGAGGCAGCCAGGTCAGGCCTAGGGGATGGCGAAACAGCGCGGTGACGGCGAACCAGTCGGCGACTCCGCCGGCCAGGGAGGCCAAGGCCGCGGTGGCCACCCAGCGGGCGACCCAGAGGTGGCGAAAGAATAGGGAAAGCAGGAACACCCCCAGCGTGATCGCCAGCAGGATGTTCGCCCACCGCCGCTGCACCGAACTCCTAGCCCCTTTCTCTCCCTGCCCGGACCCTGGCCCGGCGTTCCATGCCCCCATGATGCGTTGCCGCTGAAAGCCTGTCAAGGAAAGGCAGCGCGGGACCGCCAGTGCTTCCTGACCGGCCTTGCGGTTGATTTTTCAGCACCGATTGCCGACAATAGGCCTAAGTGCCTGTCACATCCTACAATACCCAGTCCGTGGCAGTCCCAAGCGAGGCAGTTGAGGAGGTATCCTGGCGTGGTGTTGGACGCAGTGATTGAGATTCCGCGGGGAAGCCAAAACAAGTACGAAGTCGACCACGAGACCGGACGCATCCGCTTAGATCGGGTCCTGTTCTCCCCCTTTCATTACCCGACCGAATACGGCATCGTGGAGCACACCCTGGGGGAAGATGGAGACCCGCTGGACATCCTGGTGCTCATCACCCACCCGACGTTTCCGGGCTGCGTGGTGCGGGCCCGGGTGATCGGGCTGTTGGAAATGATCGACAGCGGGGAGACCGACCACAAGATTCTGGCCGTCGCCGAAGACGACCCCCGGTACGCCGAGGTCCAAGACCTGTCCGACGTCAGTCCCCACGTGCTCAAAGAGATCGCGCACTTTTTCGAGCGGTATAAGGAGCTCGAGGGCAAGAAGACCGAGATCGGGGCCTGGCGCGGCCGCGCCGAGGCCGAGGCCGTGGTCGAGGCCAGCATCGCCCGCTTTCAGGGCGCGTCCAGTTAGGTCAGCCGGCCGTGGGCCCCGACTGAGACGTCCTCCACCATTTTTTCCAGGTCGACCAGAATGGCCACCCATTCTTGGCTGGGTGCGGGATGGGCACGCCAGATCGACCAGGCGGTTTGCACCGCCTGCTCGGCACGCCGGCAACAGAGGACCAGCGCGCCGCCCCGACGGCCGTCTGCCCAAGTCTGCCAGGCGGAGGCCAACGCCTGCAGGGCCTGGGCGACCCCCTCCGAGAGAGGTCCGGGGTGCGACGCCTCGGCGGCAGCAATCCGGTCCAACGAGCGGGCGACTCCGCGGGCTTGGGCGACGGCGCGTCCGAGCAAGGGCACCCACAGTTCCAATTGGCGCAGGTGGCGCCGCTGGCGGGGGGCCATCCAGTTCCACCGCAACTCGGCTTGGGCTTGCTGCAGTCCGGCCTCGGCCACTCTAAGCCGCCGTTCCAGAGCGCGGGCGCGGATTAACTGGCGGCGAACCAGCGGTCGGGGCAATCCGCGGCAAAGGGCGTGGGCCAAGGCCTGCAGCCGAACCGCCAGGGCGGCGGCGGTCTGGCGGGAGAGAATCTGGGCTTGGTGCACCTGTCGCGGGGGCGAGAAGGCCGCGGTCACCGCCACCGCAACGGCCGCGCCGACCAGGGTGTCTACGCCCCGGGCCCAGGCGTACTGGCGGCGGTGGATGGCCAGCACCAGCAGCGCGGTCACGGCGACCTGGGCCATGCCGGTGCTCCCCAGGCGGAGCAATTGGCCCAAGGCCACCCCGAGCGCGGTCAAGAGGCCCACCGACCAGGCCGAGATGCCCATCCCGTGGCTGAAGGCCACCGCCAACCACAATCCGGCCACCACCGCCGCACTGCGCTCCAGACTGCGCCCGAGGGATTGGGCGACGGTCACCTGGAGGCAGAGGATGGCGGCCACCGGGGCGAGGTAGGGATCGACGGCGGTGGTCAACGCGCGAGCCACCGTCCATGCCACGGCTGCCGCCGCCGCCGCCCGCCCTACCGCGATCAGGTCGAGGCGGGGGCGAAGCTTCTGAGTCATTCGGCGGAGCGGTTGCCATGGCTTGGTGGTCATGGCCTTATTATGCGCACGGCCCTCGGTTGGAGAGCCGGGATCTCACGCAAAGGACGGGAAGCAAACGTATGCAATGGGAAGATTTCCAAGGAAGGTCCAGCCCGCCTCGCCGCTACCTGGTGGATCGCGACCGAATCGCGAGCTTTGCGCGGGCCATTCACAGCAGGTTTCCCTGGTATCAGGACTTGGACGCGGCGCGGAAGGCCGGCTGGCCCGACTTGGTGGCTCCGCCCACCTTCCCGATTTGCCTAACCCCGAGTCCGGTCCCCGATTTGGCCCTGCCGGCCCACGGCTGGATCCACGGTGAGCAGCGCTTTTCCTATGTGGGCAGGCCGCTGTGCGCCGGCGAGGAACTTTGGGTGAGCACCACCCTCGAGGAGGTCAAGTGGCGCACCCTGGGGGGGATGCGCACGGCCTATCTGACCTGGGCCACCGCGTACCTGGCCCCAGACGACACGCCCCGGATCCAGTCGCGCTCGCTGGTGATTTGGCGAGAGGAGAGCGGCCGAGAGCCAGCGGCCGCCGGTGCTCCTCCCCGCTCCTCGGGGGACAGCGAAGATCCCGGGGGGGCTCTCGCCCCCCTGGAAGATTGTTTTACTCCGGAAGACCTTCGCCGCTACGCCGAGGCTTCCGGCGACCACAACCTCATCCACCTGGATCGCAAGGCGGCCCAGGCAGTGGGCTTTCCCGACGTGGTGGTGCACGGCATGTTAACCATGGCCATGGTAGGCCGGTGGGTGGAGCCGCTTTTGGCCGAGGGATGGAGAATTCAGAGTTTCTCCGCCCGCTTTCGCCACCCGGCGCTGGCCGACGAGCCGCTGCGGGTCGCAGGACAGTGGCGGCGCCCCGAGGTCCGCGACGAGCTCGAGGCCGCTGTTCACTCCGCCCAATCCGGGGCGCTCACCCTCAAGGCGACGGTGGCCTTCACGCCGGGGCAGAGGTGAATCGCAACCGCCCTTCGTTTACAATAGAACAAGTATTGAACTTGTGGGGTGAGGTCTTTGTCGACAAATCGTCTCGACCCGTTTCACGCTCGCGCCACCGCCACCGTGGCCGGACGCACCTTGACCTATTGGCGGCTTCGCGCCCTGGAGGAACAAGGGGTGGCCCCGGTGTCCCGGCTGCCTTTCTCCATCAAGGTGTTGCTGGAGGCAGTGCTGCGCCAGCTGGACGCCTACCAAATCACCGAGGAGGACGTGCGCGCCCTGGCGTCCTGGCGAAAAGAGGGCGTGCCCAACCGGGAGATTCCCTTCAAGCCGGCCCGCGTGGTGTTGCAAGATTTCACCGGCGTTCCGGCGGTGGTCGACTTGGCGGCCATGCGCTCAGTGATGCGGCGAATCGCGCCGACCGCGTCCGCGTCAGCCCCCATGCCTACAACACCCACGAGGAGATCGACCGCTTTCTGGACGCCGCCACGCCCTGACTCGGAGGTGGAACCGGACCGGCCTCTGCGGCCCCTGCCATCCCGGCAAGCGTGGCATCCACCGCATCGCCCCGCAAGCGCGGCATCCCTCCTTCCCCAACATGCGGTAGGATGGACTGGAGAACCGGAGGCGCCCGTGCCGATCCACACTCGGCCCAGCATCGCCATCGTCGGGAGAAAGCGAACCGCCGGGAGACCTGACTGTGCCTGCTTCCCTCAATCCCCGTTATGCCGTCTACACCGGAACCTTCGACCCGGTCCATCTCGGACACTTGGACATTATCCAGCGCGGCAGCCAGCTCTTCGACCGCCTCATCGTCGGCGTCGGTATCAACCCGGAAAAGACCACGCTCTTTTCCATCGAGGAACGGGTGGAGTTGCTTCAGCAAGTTGTGCAGGGCATCCCCCGCGTGGAGATTCAGCCGTTTCTCGGCTTAGCCGTCCGCTTCGTGCGCGAGGCTGGCGCCCGCATCATGCTCCGCGGCCTGCGCACCTTGAGCGACATGGAGTACGAGTTCACGATGTCGCTGACGAACCTGGCGCTGGATTCGGCGATCGAGACGGTGTTCTTGATGGCCAAGGAAGAGTACTCGCACATCAGCAGCACGCTGATCCGTCAGATTGCCAGCTTCGGCGGGGAGCTGGACAAGTTCGTTCCGCCGTTGATCAAGTCGGCGCTGTTGGATCGCGTTGGGGAGCGGCAGCATCGGCCGCAGCCGTGAGGGGCCGGCCGCGGT
>JAIMAE010000269.1 GCA_023512105.1 Bacillota bacterium
GGCTCCCAAGACCTTACGGCCAAGGGCATCCGCAACCGAGCCGATACCTTGATGGTGGTCTCCCTCGACCCCACCACCAAACAAGTGGGCGTCTTGTCGATTCCTCGGGATAGTCGAGTGGAAATTCCCGGCGTCGGGTTGACCAAAGTGGCCGAGTGCTCCTTCTTCGGAGGCCCGACCACCTGTGTCCAGGTGGTGGAGAACTTGCTTCACGTGCCTATCGACTACTATGCGTTTTTGGGCATGTTCCAGCTCCCGAAACTGGTCGACGACCTCGGCGGGCTCACCCTGGACATCCCTCAAACCGAGCAATACGAGGCTGGGCAGCCGCTAGGCATCAATCTTCCCCAAGGCGTCCACCACCTCGACGGGCAGCAGGTGCTTGAGTTTGTCCGCTTCCGCAGCACCTCCGAGGGCGACATCAGCCGCATTCAACAGCAGCAAGAAGTGGTGCGGGCGCTGGTGGCCAAATTGCTCCGTCCGTCAGAAATCCCCAAGTGGCCGACCATCGCCCGCGATGCCCTCCAGGCGGTCAGCAGCACCAACCTTTCCCTCAACCAGCTGTTGGCCTTAGGCCTGGCGGCGCGGCAGATACCGCTCTCCGCCATGCGCTACGGCACCCTGCCGGGACACGGCTCGGTCCACCTCGACCCCTACGCCCACCAGCGCTTGGACTATTGGTCGCTGGATCCCCGGCTGATTCCGGTTCTGGTGCAAGACGTCTTGCTGGGCCAGCCCTTGACCCAACAAGCCCGCCAGGCGCTCAAGGTGGAGGTGGTAAGCGGGACCGCAAGCCTGGCCCCCGCCCAGTCCTACGCCGACTGGCTTCGTCAACAGGGGTACGATGTGGTCGGTGTAGGCTGGGCCAACCATGCCACCCATCGGCGCTCACAGATCACCAACACCACCGGAGACCGCAATTTGGGACCAACCTTGGCCCAACCCCTGGGTCCGACGGTGGAGACCTTCACCCCCTACCACACCGCGGCCTGGGACATCCGCGTGCTGGTGGGGGCAGATTACCATCCGGCTTCCACCCCGTCCGCCAGCTGACCGGAAAGTTTGCCGATCCTGAGGGAGGAGACGATGACGCCCGCAGTAAGCCGCCTAGTAGGCCAGGCGATCCTCCCTGCCCTGGCCATCCTGGCCGCCGGTTGTGGCCTCGGAACCAGCCAAGTCGCCTCGCCGCCCCCCTCCGCCGGCTTGGCGTTGGCCCGGCACTCCACCGCCCCACCGGCTCCCCCCTCCCCGGCCCCAGCGCCTTCCGCTGCCCCTCCCCAGCCCCATCGCCCGGCGCCCCCAAGCACCCGACCGATCGTCCACGCCGGCCGGCCGCTGACCATTTTGGTCATCGGGGATTCGCTCGGAGAGGACCTCGGCTATGGCCTCAGAGATCTGCTCGGCTCCCTGCCCCAGGTCCGCCTCGTCCTCAAGGCGGTGGGCTCGACCGGCCTGGCCAACGTCGCCTACTACAACTGGCCGAAAGCCTTGGCCGACGAATTGCAGCAGTACCGCCCCAACGTGGTGGTGACCCTGCTCGGAGGCAATGATGCGGTGGGCTTCGTGGACAACGGAAGGCCGGTTCCCTTCGGCAGCAGCCTCTGGCAGCGTGCCTACGGCCAACGAGTGGCCACCTTGATGGAGGAAGCCACCAGCACGGGCGCGCAAATGATCTGGGTGGGGTTGCCGATCATGTCCCCGACCTCGGTGTTGCCCAATCCCTCCATGAAACGCCTCAACGCCGTCTACGCCGCCGAAGCCAAAATCCACCCGGGAGTGCACTACCTCTCCACCTGGTCCTTGTTCGAGGCGCCTCAAGGGGGATACACCGCCGTCCTTCAAGCCTCCAACGGCCAGTGGCGAGTCATTCGCGACCCGGACGGCGTCCACATCGCCCCGCCCGCCGGCAACGACCTCATCGCCTCGGCCGTCCTCCAAACCCTCGATACCCTGCTGGCGCCTCCCCTCTGCCCCAGTCAGCCGCTCTGGCGGCGGTTTGTCTTCCCCGGTTGTCCGGGGGCCAACCGAGGTCCGGCGACCTCGCCGACCTCCGGTGCCAGGCCTTCTGCCTAGCGCTCTCCCGCGCCCTAGGCCGTTTCCTTGTTCCTGCTCGAGCGTTAGCCAATTTCCGCGTGATCATCGGATTTTTCGCACCCAAAAGGGAAAATACCAAACTTGTCCGCTCGGTCAAAAGATGCTACCGTGCATGCGATGAGTACCGGATCCTGACTTTGCTCCGCTTACGGCACGGCGTTTGGCGCCCTGACAGTCCAGAGGAAGAGAGACATGACGCCGACCGAGCACCTGATCCGCTGGCCTCCTGGACCAGGAGTCTCCCCCCTAGGTTCGTGGCCTGCTGCCGCCGCCAACCCCCTTGTCTGGGTGCCCGCCTTGGCGGTGTTGCTGATCTTTCTGGCCTTGGTGGGATGGCTGGGGCGCAA
>JAIMAE010000270.1 GCA_023512105.1 Bacillota bacterium
CCGGCCGCGCCGCCGGCAATCGCCCCCATGATGGCGGGGGCAAAGCCGCCGATCCCGTTGGCCATCCCCATCAGCCCGGCCGCCCGGCCCACCGCCCCTTTGCCGTAACGGAGGATCAAGACCTGGCTGACTTCAGCGGTGGCGCCGACCATGGCCAAGCCAACCGCCAAGCCAGCCGCGGCGACGGTGGCGGTGTGGGTGTAGGCAGCGAGGAGAATCGCCACCACCCCGACGGCAAATCCGGCGGCTTCCACCATGGCCGGAATCTTCACCCGGTCAGCCAGATACCCCGCCGCAAACACCGCCACCAGGGCCAACACCCAGGAGCCGGAGGTCCACGCCCCCATCACCTGCGGGGAGAAGTGGCGTACCGACTCCAAATAGGTGGGAAGCCAGGTGGAGAGGCCGAAGAAGATCAGGGCGTCGACCGCGTAGGCGAACCACACCGCCCAGTAGCGCCAGTCGGCAACCACCTCGCCCAGGCTGGCGTTGGGTTGGGTGGCACTGGAGGGCTGACCACGGCGAATGTGTTCCAGCTCGGCGGCGTTGACCGCCCGATGCTGGCTGGGGAGGTCGCGGGCCAGAAAAATGAAGAGCGGCAACGGAATGACCAACGATAAGATCCCTAATACCCAAAACGCCTCGCGCCAACCTCCGGCCAACATCACGGCCACGATCAAGGGGATGCCCAAGGCCGGTCCCAGGTAGTCGCCAGCCAGCCAACCGGCCTGGGCCCGCCCACGCTCTTGGTTGGGGAACCAGTTGGCGATGAACTTGTTGGAGACCGGCCACAGCACCCCTTCGCCCACGCCCAAAATCATCCGGCTCACCATGAAGGTGCCGTAGGAGTTGGCCATCGCCCCGGCAAAGATGGTCAGGCCCCAGATGATGGAGGCCGCGATCGCCGCCCGGCGCGGGCCGATGCGGTCGATTGCGAAGCCCCAGAGGAAGTTGGCCACCCCGTAGACCACGGCAAACCCTGTCACCAGAAGGCCGATTGCCGCCGGCTTGCCGATCAGTCCCATGGTGGCCAGAAATTGATGGTTGGTGATGATTACCGAAATCCCCAGTTTGTCCATTTGCGCGATAATCCAGAAGAAAAACAGGGGAGGGATGATATAAAACCAGCGCGCCTGGGTCATGACTCGTCTCCTTTCCTCATCTTCCCTCGTCATACCAACCAGATCGGCTCGGAGAATTTCTTTAACACCGCCAGGACGCTCAAGGCCGCCAGATAGCTGGTCTTGGGGTTATCGGGCAGCGGCCGGTTCTCAACGCGCAAGGCCACCCGCCCGGAGCGACCCCAGGCCTCCACTTGGTGGACGTTGGCGCTCACCCCGGGGTCGCTTTGCAAGACCACCTGGGTGGACTCCGGTCCTACCCCGGCCAACCCAACCGCCACCGCCACGTTGACGTTCTGCGGATAGCGGCGAATGGCCTCGGTGGCCGGACCGGCGTAGAGGATGCCGGCCGGAGCTCCCGCCAAGGCGGCCGGGGGCTTGGTGGTGGTCAGGCGCACCCCGTCCAAGCCGCCCATTTGCATCGCCTCCAACAGGTCAAGCCCCCCGACCGCGCCGGCCGGGACGTACACCTTGCCACCGCCTCGGGCCTGAACCGCCTCCAGGCGGCGGCGCAGTTCGGAGTCGGCCAGGGCGCCCACACTGAGCAGCACCACCTGTTTTCCGGCTTCCACCAGGGGCACCGTCCATTCTGCAGCCGCTTTGACCGAGGCCGCCTCCACCACCACCTCGACCGGGGCCTCGACCAGCTCCTGGGGAGTGCACCAGACCACCCCCCGGTCGGGGTCCCGTCCTTCCAGGCTCTCTTCGCGCACCGCCACGCGGGTAAATCGCGCCCGCGGCACTAAGCCCTGCTCATTGACCGCCTCGAGCAGAAATCGGGCCACCGCCCCGAAGCCGATGAGACCCAACTCCATCCGCCTTACGCCCCTTCGTCTAGAATTCCCGGACCTAGTCCGCGCACGGCCAGCCCTCCGTCGCTTTCGATCACGTGCCCGGTGATCGCCTTGGCCTGCTCGGAGGCCAACAGCACGTACGCCCCCACGTGATCCTCCGGCGCCATGGCCAGACGCATGGGATTGCGTCGGGCGATCCGCCTGGCCCGTTCCTCGGCATCCAACGCCGGCACCCGGTCGGCCAGGGCTGGAATCACCTTCAGCCCGGTCAAGGTGCCCCCCGGAGCCACCCCGTTGACCCGAACCGTCGGGGCCAGTTCAAAGGCCAGTTGCCGAATCATCCCCAACACCGCGTGCTTGCTCGCGGTGTAGAGCACGCCACCGCCGTCGGGATAGAAACTGGCGCCGGAGACGGTGAAGATGACGTTGCCACCCCGCTCTTTTAAAAGCGGGATGGCACACCGACTGGCCAAGAGGTTGCCTTTGACGTTCACGTCGAACAGCTCTTGGTAGGCGATTCCCAG
>JAIMAE010000271.1 GCA_023512105.1 Bacillota bacterium
CCCAACGCTGAGTGACCACGAAATCCCCCTTCTTCCCTCATCGTGTTCTCGCGCGATGTAAATCGCCTGGTCTCAAGGCCTGTCGGCCACTGCCCGGGTTTATCACCCTTGGTCTTCCGGGGACCTGTTCTGCTCCTTACTTCCACGCCATCCGGCGCACCTCGGCCCCGCAGCCCTCCGGGTCCCTCAAACCCCCCCTAGGTCGACTTGTGAATGCAGCCGGCGCCTGGAGGCTCTGCGGTTTAGCCCGTCGGCTCACTCATGATTATAAAGTTCCTAATTCGGAAATGGAGCCACTATTGTCATCTTATTGACTAGATTTCCTTAGCTGATAACAGCCTCGTTCGCTCCGTGACCTGCGCGTACCGTGTGCGTGGGCGAGAACAAGGGGGATTTCGTACTTCAGGGGATTTGCTCGCTCGGGGTCCAATCCCCTGGCTACTGAACCCCGCCTGACCCGCTACGCCGAGGGTTCTCCCATCGACGCCATCCGGGTCGCCGCCAGCCGCGCCCGTCGCCTTTTATCCGGCAAAAGGGCCACGAAACATTGGCCTCCTACCAATATGGCTCTTCTTGCCAGGGATGGTTGGACGGGATCGGAAAACGCTCGGCGCCCGCGCCTCGAGGGCCGCCGTTCCGAGTGCTTGGCGACGGGGCATCATCGCTATATCCATGTCCGTACCCAACAAAAGAGCGCTGGGTTACCGGCGATGAAGAGGGGAGAGGGAACATTGGCCCGCAGCTTCCTGCCTGCCCAGGCTGTCACCAGTCGCTATTCGGGGAAGAGCCGCGCCAATACTTCATCGCGGGAGAGGCCGTGGTGAGTCGCGACCTCGGTCAGGATGCGATGGAAGGTTCCCACTTTGAGTAGTCCAGCGATTAATGTCACATGGTGCGTGCCGCCCACCTCAGTGGTGAGACGGAGGTGGCCGCCCTCCCGCCGCACTACCCGGTAACCTAGCACAGCAAGGCGCGAGCCAACTCCTCGCCCCGCACATCGCGTGGCAGCTTCATGGTGAGATGACCACATCGCGCACGAAATGCAGGCGAATTACCCTGGGCCGTGCCTCGGGCTCAAAGTGGCACCGCACCGCAGCGGACATTGCGCTCCACCTCGGCGTCGGTGTCCCCCTGGGTGAAAATCGCATGGCCAAGCGCAGTGGCGGTATACCCCCCATCCTCTGAAGGCTCCACCACAAAAATGATCTCGGACAGCATTGACGCCGCCTCCTCGTTCCAGCATGCCATTAGCGGACCATGGGAGGTCGGGCAAACCGTGGTCCGGCGGCCCTTCCCCAGCGGCCACGGAAAGCACAGCACTTTGGTAACCAAAAGCGCAATGACATTTTCGACTTTGGCCAGGGCCCAGAACTGGGCCCAACCTACGGGGGGCGTGACCATTTCGACGCCAGATCCGACGGAGGTGGCGTGGATCCTGCTGATGCCGGAGTCCCGTGGCGGACAGAAGACTCGCGTCACCCCCTTCGCCAAAGCAGAAGGAACGGGCGGATGCCACATGGCCAGGAATCCGCCACGGGCCGAAATGGTCACTGCCACAAAGACCGGTCGTGATGACCGTGGCATAGTTCCCCTGTTGGCTCACTGGCGGGGGCATCTTCACATTCCGTATGACCGCGAAATCCTTTGCCTTGCCTTGGCCAGGGGCGTGGAGAGGAAGGCCTCGTGGCGAGGCGACGCCCGCGGTGACCCGGACTTTGCGTAGTCAGGAGGCCTGCCTGGCCGGTCTCCCAGTGGCCTGTGAAATCAGCCAGGGCAGGACGAAGCCCGGCGGATGTACGGAATATCCTTGCGCTCGCTTGAGGTCCCGGATCAAGGTCTCGGCCTGGGTTAAGAGCGCGGTCACCCGGGCGTTGGCAACGTCCCAGTGTTCGGAGTCGGATATACACTGAAGGGCATCCCACGCCTCATCCAGTTCGCGAAGAGTTTGCCACAGCCTCTCCTGCGGTGCGAGCACGTTCACCACCTCCTCATGGGGGCTACTCTCATTGGTGGATAAGCGATGGCAGTCCGGATGTCCCGGACCAGGAAAATGGCCTCTGGATCCCTGCCCCAACCTTTGGCATCCCAAGGATTGGTCGGTTGGAAAGCGTTCCGGAAAAGGCTTTCGCCTCCTGGCCCTCCGATCGCCGGGAACAGAGTCGCCTTTCCGAATCCCCCTTTGCCCCCTGCATCCACTCGGACCCCGTCGATGACGCCTGGATCAACCAGAGCACGACCTCATGCAGGATAACGCCGAACGCTTCGTCTCGGTTACGGCCGAAGGGGAGCGCGAGACGCGCCCCCTCCCTTGCTCCCGGTCGTGTACGAGCAAATTCCTTGGTTACCGATTTAAGCTCCGCACGGCTTCGTCGTAGTAGTGCGCAAAGTACCAGTCGGCGATCTCGTCGCTGGTGGCCCACCACACGTATG
>JAIMAE010000272.1 GCA_023512105.1 Bacillota bacterium
ATGTTAAACTACGTGCCGTCGACCTCCTTGCAAAATTGCCAGGAGGCCCAGAAACTCAAAGGAGTCCCCATCTCCTGCCCGACCCCGGGCTTTCAAGCCTCAGAAAATCTCCAAGTGACCTTCTCCTCGCTCACCCAACTGGCAGACTTTCTCACCGCCACGCCGGTGGCCCAAAGCAGCGGGGTGCAAAACATCTGGATTGACTCCGGAGGAGTGGGGCAGATAAGACCTAACGACGACGCCTTGTCCGCCGCCTACCGCCAAGCCCTGGCAGATGCGCAACACACCGCCCAACTGCTGGCTTCCGCTCAAGGGCTTAGACTAGGTCCGCCGATTGCGGTCAGGCAAGGCACCGCGGGCGGCGGCTGCGCGGGCCCTGGTTGCGGTCCCTTCCTGTCCGGGATGGCGCCCCCCACCGCAGGGCCCAATCAAGCGTTGGTAGCGGTCACGGTAACCTACAGCACAACATCGCCTGGCTCCCCGTAGCCATCGCACGGCCAGCCGGGCTAGGCGGGGCGGGGAACTCGCCTCTCCAGGGGACCGACCTCGGCTTGAGCCCCCATGGCACACGCCCATGGAGGGCTCGAGCCGAGATTGTGGCTACCTCCTTCGCAAAAAGGGCGGTGGGCAGGGCAAAGCCGACCCGCAGCGGGCCAGTGCCGGCCCCCTCCTCGGCCTTCTTGAATCCCTTGCCGTCTGGCGCGATGCGACTTCTTGCAAGTCCCCTACCAGTCCCCTCTGCCCCGCGCTGGCCTCGCAGTCAGCAGAAGCAAGGGCCTGCAGCACGCCTGCTTCCGGTGGGCTAACGCACCCGAAAGATGTACAGAAAGAACAACATCCCCAGTACCACCAGCAGCCCGCCGAAGATAGCCCCCAAGAGCAACATGAGTCGCCCCCACCCCCTCGGTGGGATAGTGTGACTCCCCTTTCAGGGGTTATGCCTCTTTGGCCTCTCCGGTGAAGATCTGCACGTCGGTGGCTCCAGTATTTTGCAGCACGAAATACGCCTGATTCACCAGCCGGTCGTCGCCAGAGACCACCACCAAAAATTCCCCTTGTTCGATCGACCGTTCAAATTGAATGGCCTTTTCGCGCTTCATCCCCCACCCGATCAAAATGCCCGCCAGTCCCCCGAACACGGCGCCTTCCACGGCGGTGGTCAAGGCGTAGGCCAACGGCCCAAACAACAGCAGCGGGCCGGCGGTGGGCATGAAGAAAACCGTAAAGCCTACCAAAAGCCCTAAGATTCCGCCCCAGATCGCCCCGAACTTGCTGCCTTGCTTGGCGACGCCGGCAATGGTGGTGTATCCCAAGGGTTTTTCATGGATGGCAAAATTTTTTCCAACTAAGGATATGTGTTCAACCGGGATGTTGCGGTCGATGAGCCGCCGCACCGCCTCTTCGGCGGCAGGATATTCGCGATAGGTGGCCGCTACGTGACTTTCATGCCGATCGTGCAACGTTTCTTCGGCCATGCTAGCCCTCCTTGTGGCGTTGCTTGGGCAAATAACACCGGCATCTCCTCGCATACTCTGGGGCAAAGCGCCACCCCACACGCGGCTGCCGTCGTCACCCATTGTGCCACAGTTGTCCCTGCAAGTTCCAAACCAGAGCCGATGCCAGTGAAAAACGGCTCCACCGGGTGGAGCCGCTATCCTAATTGCCTTCGCCACCGGTTGAGAGGAGCCGTGGCCCACAAGACCGCCTGTTACAATCCCAGACGAATTCGGTAGTAGTCCCAGACCTTCTTGGCCGAGGTTGCCCCGTAAGACCGGACCCCGTCGGAGGCCTCTTCTGCCGTAATCGGTCGCGGCTGGCCCACCGCCAGGGCCCGCCACAACTGCCGAGCGTTGTCTTCCAAGTAGACGCAGGCCATAAAGCAGTCCACCACCGTCTTCCCCACGACCACCGCCCCGTGGCCGCGGATGATGGCGGCCCGATGCGACCCTAAAACCTCGGCCAGGCGAGCTCCCCGCTCAGGGGTGTTGACGTGGCGGCTGTCATCCAACACCGGCACCCCATCGGCAAACAGCGCTCCATGTTGAATGACAGGGAGGAACTCCACCCCCGCGATGCTCAGCGCGGTGGTGATCGGGGGATGGAGGTGGGCTACACTGCCCACATCGGGCCTCATCCTATAAATCTCGGTGTGGATCGGGGTCTCTGAAGGCTTCCGGGCCGTCCCTTCCAACACATTCCCCTCTAAGCTGACGCGGACCAGGTCCTCGGCCGCCACCTGGTTGCGGGGTTTGTCAATCGGGTGAATCCAGATCCCCTCTTCCGGATCCCGGGCGCTGATGTGACCGCTAAAGTCGATCAGGCCCGCCGCCTCCAACATGCGACAGGCCAAGGCAACCTGTTGCTTGATATCCTCCCGTTCGCCGAGACTCATGGCTCCTCCTCTCCCAACCC
>JAIMAE010000273.1 GCA_023512105.1 Bacillota bacterium
CCGGCCGTGCAGGCCATGATCGCCGACGAAGCCTCCCCGGATCATTTGGCGGCATGGTACGGAGTGGTGATGAGCGCCTTTGATGCCGGCATGGTCCTGGGCCCCCTGATGGGAACTCGCCTAGTCGACCACTTTCACTCCTACGTGCCCCTGTTTGCCTTAAGCAGCGCGCTCAACCTCCTCGCCACCGCCTGCCTGATCCCGGTTGCAGCCCACCCTCCCACCCGCGCTGCGGCGCCCACCCTATTTGGGACGAATTGGCGCCGCCACCCGGTGGCCGCCCGCTGGATCGCCTTTTCCGCCACCTTTGTGCTGATCCAAAGCCTGGCCTTCCCCTTTGTGGTGCCATATTGGCGATCGGTGGGCCGTCTGCCCTTGGAGACGATCGGGTGGCTGGGCTCGTTTACGATTTTGACCGCCACCGTGGCCGGGCCGGTCTGGGGGTGGTTGGCCCACCGATTGGGATTCATCCGATCGCTGGGCTGGGGGCTGGCGCTCAATGCCTTAGGGTGGGCCATCTTGGCGTTCTGGCCGGAAAGCGCCACCGCCGACCTGATCTCGGCGGCCTGCCGGGCCAGCGAGGAGGGCATCTCCACCCTGGCGGCCGCCGCCATCGGCCGCGCGGTCCCCCGCCGGCGGGCCGGCACGGCCTACGGGATTTTAAACTGGGTCAACGAGTTGGCGCGGGCGATGGGACCCTTCCCCGGAGGGCTGCTCTATCGCCGGCGAGAGAGCTTCCCCTTTCTCTTGAGCGGGGCCTTGACGGCGCTGTTGGCGTGGTTCTTCCTGGACACCCTGCCTCCTCGGTGGTCCGAAGTCCACGCCGACACCTGAGCAGGATCCCCCTATAACAACAGAGGTCCCCGCGGTGGACCTGCCGCGGGGGTCTTTGTAGGGAGTTAGGCTTCGGAGACCGGTTCTAACGTCGCATACGGTGCTTCCTCCAGCAGCGCGAGTTGGGCCTGGAGCTGACTTCGCACCGCCGCTTTAAACCGGGCCATCTCGGCCTTGAGCGCTTGGTACTGTTGGTGGATCGCTCGCACCTCGGCCTCTGCCTCGGCGATCATGGTTTTGCACTTCAACTCCGCCTCCTGCACGAGCACCTCGGCCTGGCGCTGCGCCTGGGCTTTGAGTTCGTCCGCCGTGGATTGGGCCAAGACCAAGGTCTTTTTGAGCGTCTCCTCCAGCGTCTCGTACTGGGCAAGGCGCTCGCGCAGCCCGGCACTGGTCTCCTTCAGTTCCTCGTACTGACGGATGACCGCCTCGTAGTCGCGAACCACCTGATCCAGGAACTCGTTGACCTCGTCCTCGTTGTAACCGCGCAGACTCTTTTTGAATTCCTTGTTGTAAATGTCCAGGGGCGTCAGCGGCACGAGTCTCCCTCCTTGCCTTGCGCCGTCACACCTTGGCCTATCCTCCAGCGATCGCGGTGAGACCGGCCACCAAAAGCCGCGCCACCACATCGACCAGCAAAAGCGCCACCAGCGGAGAGAGGTCCAACATCCCCAGCATCGGAATCCGGCGTCGAATCGGATCGAGAATCGGCTCGGTCAACCGATCGGCGATCTCCACCACCGAACTCCACAGCCCCGGGCGACGGGGAGGGAGAAACGACGCCACCATCCGGATCACCAAGAGGGCAAAAAACACCTCCTGCAGGATGTTGACGGTTCCGACCAAGTGGAGCGCGATGGTTCGCACGGTTACAACACGCGACCCCAGTGGGCCCCGTTCTCAGACTCTTCCGCGGAGACCTCGATGTTGCTAGGCGTCAGTAAGAAGATGCCGTCGCCGACCTTGCGCAGCCCACCGTCCAAGGCGTAGGCCACGCCAGAGAGAAAGTTGAGCAACCGCTGAGCAGACCGCTCATCGGCTTGGTCAAAGTTGACGATCACCGGGCGCCTGCCCTTGACTTGGTCGGCGATCACCTGACCGTCCTCGAAGGAGCGCGGATGCGTCACCACCACCCTCAAGCTTCGGGAGGGAGGCAACGGCACCAGCCCCGACCGCCGCTTGCGGGGCACCTCGTCTTGCCAGTCCATGTTTCGCTCCTCGGCCGCCGCGACCGGCCCCTCTTCTTCCTCCACCTCTTCCAGCCCGACAAAGTTGAGCAACTTACCCATGAATCCGGCCAACGTGACTCCTCCTCTTCTTCACACTTCCGGCCGTCCCTCGCGCGCCCCCAAGATCCCGGTTCCGATCCGAATCATGGTGGCCCCGGCCTCCACGGCCCACTCCCAATCCCCGGTCATCCCCATCGAAAGCTCGTCCAGGGGCGCCCACGGCCATCCTTCCCTGCGACAACTTCGCCACAAAGCGGCTGTTTCCTGCATAATCCGCCGAATTCTT
>JAIMAE010000053.1 GCA_023512105.1 Bacillota bacterium
CCTAGGGCTGGCGCTCCCTCGGGGCCGGATGGCGGCGCGCCTCCGCCGCCTCTCCTCCGCCGGCCCCCGGCATCACCGTCATCGCCAGCCCGGCCGCGGTGGCCACCGCCGCCCACGCGAAGACGGCGTGGAAGCTTAGGACAAACGCGCGGCTAAAAGCCGCTCCGCTGCGCTGAAAGCCTGCCTGGTAGGACGAAAACAGGGCCGCGCTGAGGGCGATCCCGAGCACCATGCCGATGCTGCGCATCATCGCCAGCACCCCGCTGGCGGTCCCGGCTTTTTCGCGGGGGGCGCTGTGCATGATGATCCGGTCGTTGGCGACGATGAAGGCACCCATCCCGAAGTTGACCACCACCATCGCGGTCAACAGCGGCCAATACCCGCTGCCAGGCGTCACCCGCAAAAACAGGGCGGTGCCAATGACCGCCAGCACAAGTCCCAAGGGCGCCAGGAGTCGAGAGCCCACCCGGTCGGAGAGCGGCCCGCCTACCAGACTGCCGGCGGCCAGGGCCACCGGCAGCGGCACCATGGCCGTGCCGACCGCTCCGGGCGGATAGGCGGCCAGGTCTTGCAAATAGAACGGAACCAAAAAGGTGATGGCGAAGATGGTGGCGTAGGCAAAGACTTTCGCGCCGTTGGCCAGGGAAAAGGCCCGTCGCAAGAACAACCCCAAGTCCAGCATGGGATTGGGGTGGTGGCGCTCCCAAACCAAAAAGCCGGCTAAAATGGCCGCCCCGACCGCGATTAGAGGCGGCGCCACGCCTCCTTCCTGTGGAATCAGGCTAATCCCGAACAACAAGGTTCCCAGTCCCGCCCCAAAGGCCAAGGCGCCTAACCAGTCAAAGCGGTGGCGCTCCGGGGCTGGGGGCGTCGGGGGCAGCCAACGCGTCCCCAATCCCATCGCTGCCGTGGCGATTGGCACGTTGACGTAAAAGATCCAGCGCCAGCCCAGCGCCTGAATCAAGAAGCCGCCCACCACCGGACCGACGACCAAAGCGGCGGAGACCGCCGTCTCCAGGAGGCCAAGCGCGGTGCCAAACCGCTGACGGGGAAACACCTGAGCCAAGATGGCCACGCTGTTGGCCACCAGCATGGCCGAGCCCACCGCCTGAAGGCCCCGAAAGACAAGCAGCCAGTGGATGCTAGCGGCCATCCCGGAGAGGACTGAGCCAGCCAGAAAGACCGCAAATCCCCCCAGATAGACCCGGCGACTGCCCCACCGTTCCGAAAGCCGCCCGAAGATGGTGACCAGGGTGGTGGAGGTGAGCAGGTAGACCTCGGTCACCCAGCCCACCACCGTCAATGGCACCCGGAAGTACTCGGCCAAGGTTGGAAAGGCCACGTTGACAATGGATCCGTCGAGCGCCCCCATGAACACGCCGAGGCAGACCAAGGCTAATATTTTGAACGGCTGATTAGCTGCCGCCGACTCACCTTCTCGCCTGGCATCTTCTCGGCCAGCCACCCCTGCCTCCCCCTTGGTGCCCCATCCCCATCCGATCCGCATAGGCTCCTTGGCTATGGTACCATAATTCAAGGTGTCTCGGCCGGGGCGACCCCGCCGAACCTCGCACCTTGGCTGGCCGGGAGGCTTTGACTAAGGTGCGTTGGGCTTCGCGGGACGCGGCTTCAGTCCCTCACCAGCGATGGCGTGGAAAGGAGGACGAGATGCCCCGGCTGCGCAGGGCCGGGGCGCTCGGGAGCGTACATGACCAATCGACCTAGAGCTTTTGCCAAGGCGACCAGCCTGGCCATCGGCCTTTTGGGTCTCTTGGCGGCGTGTGGAACCGCGACCAAAACCACCAGCCCTTCGCCGCCGGCACACTCGGTTCCGCCGGCGAACCAGTCTGCGGGTCCGGTAGATCCTTTGACCGGGTTGAACGAGCCGCGGCAAGGACCGCTGGTGGCGGTGATGGTGGAAAACTCGGAATACGGGCGACCGCAATGGGGACTGTCCTCCGCCGACATCGTCTATGAGGCCTACACGGAGTTTTTTTACTATCCCCGATTCATGTTGCTCTTTTATGGACAGGCCCCGCCCCAGGTGGGCCCGGTGCGCTCGGCAAGGCCATATTTTGTCAGTTGGGTTCAGGAGTGGAACGCCGCCTACGCCCACGCCGGCTCCTCGACGCCGGCGGACCAGGCGATCGCGGCAGACGGGATTCACAATCTGGATCTTGACAGCAACGCCCAGAGCTTAGGGATTCGCCTGACCACCCGCCCGGCGCCTCACAACCTGGTCACCAACATCCAATCGGTGATGGCCCTGGCCCAGCGCTTGTGGGGGAATCCTCCGGTGCCTGCGCACTGGCCCTTTGCCCAGGCTTCCGGCTCCGCGGCACCGCCGGTGCGCACCATCACCCTGACCTGGAATCCCCGCAATTCGATCGAGCAGTGGCGGTGGAATCAAAGCCTTCAGGGCTGGACCCGCTGGGTGTCCTGCCCGGTGTGCGCCAGCGGACCGGGGTACTCCCAGGTGATGGGATTAAACTCCGGCCGTCCGGTGGTGGCCAAGAACGTGGTGATCCAGGAGACGGCCGAGCACTACTTGCCCGACCCGGCCAAGACGGGATGGATCGCCATCGACACCCAAGGGCGAGGGCCCGCGCTGCTCTTTCTCGGCAACCGCTATGTAAAGGGATACTGGGAAAAGGCTGGACCGGACCAACCGACCCGGTTTTACAACCCCGATGGCACTCCGGCGGCCTTTGTACCGGGACAGACCTGGATTGAGGTGGTACCGAATCCCCAGAACTCCGTCGCCACTCCGTTCCACCTCACCTTGTCTCCCGCTCCCCCCTCGGCGTCTCCATAAGCGCGCGAGCTGAGCGCCCGCACTGCTTCATCTCTGCGACGCCAAGGAGGTTTTACGATGCACTTTCACCTGTTCGACTTGGTCCATTGGCCCCACCCCGAACCCTGCGGCGGATGGCGCCAGCTCGAAGTCTACCAGCACCACTTCGCAGAATGGGAACTGGCCGAGCGCCTGGGGTTTGAGGCGATTTGGCTGTCCGAGCACCATTTTACCGACTACAACCTCCTCCCCTCCCCCAACCTGATGTTGGCCGCCCTCAGCCAGCGCACCCAGCGCGTCCGAATTGGGGCGATGATCAACGCCGTCAACTTTCATAATCCCTGGCGACTGGCCGAAGAGGCGGCGATGCTGGACATCCTAAGCCAAGGGCGGCTGTGGCTGGGGTTAGGCCGCGCCTCCGACGTCCAGGAATACGATACCTTCGGCCAAAGTCTGAGCGAGGGCCGAGAGCGGCTCTTGGAAGGCGTCGACCTCATGGTCCAAGCCTTCACCCAAGAGTCGGTGACCTTCAACGGGCGCTATACCCGAATCGGCCCGGCGTCTTTGCGCCCCCGCCCGCTGCAAACGCCTCACCCCCCGATCTTCCTCTCCGCCGTCACCGCGGACACCTTTGCCTATGCCGGACGGCATAACTTCGGCGTGGGCTCCATCTTTCGTTCGGTGGAAGAGACGGCCCGCAGCTTTGGCGTCTTCCAAGCCGCGCGGACCGCAGCCGGCCTGTCCTTCGACCCCGACGCCTTCATCCTCTTTCGCCACATCTACGTAGGGCGCACCCGCGCATCGGCTCGGGAGGAGGCTCGCGGGCCGTTGCTGGAGTTCTTCCGGCTCTTCCAAAACGCCGTGCTCCCGGATCCCGAGCACCACGTCTTTCGCTTCGAGGAGAACTTCCACTTCCTCACCGAGCGCTTCCACTTTCTTTTCGGGGGCAAGCTCAGCTACGACGAGATGGTCGAGCGCGGGATCGCCATCGTCGGCGACCCCGACACGGTGGCCGAGGAGATTGCCCGCCAGCGCCAGGCGATTGGGATGACCCGCTTGGCCGGCATCTTTGCCTTTGGCAATTTGCCCCACCAGGCGGTGATGGACTCCCTCGCCCGCTTTGGCCAGCAGGTGATGCCGGCGCTGCAGGGGGCGGAGTGAGGAGCGCAGCCGTCGACTATACCGAAGCGGGCTCTCCGGGCGGCCGAGCAGGCGGTGACAGGACACCCCCGCTACCGTAGGTGTTGGCCGGCATTGAGGCCCTCTTCGCCGGTCCTGGGGTTGGAAAGTTCGAGGAACTCCGGATGCTGTATTTGCTTGACCGGTATGAAAAGAATCGTTAGAGTGGATCTAGTTGGGATTCCAAGGGACGACCCGGAGACGGCCTACTACATACCATGCTTTAGCACACCGTCCCAAGAGGAGAGATAGGAACGGAGGCCTGAGGGCATGCCGCATGCCACCCTGCATGCGATCTGGCAGGGCGTGGTGCAAATTCCGCGGGGCGTGCTTCCGCTGTGGGCAATGGCCATTGTCGACGCCGTTTCTGCGGGATTCTTTTTGACCTATTGGAACAGCCAGTGGGAGCGCTGGGCGCGACCGTTTGCGGCCACCATGGCAGTGGGGGCGTTATTCTGGAGCACGATGGGGCTGTGGTTGGGAGCCGCGACGCCCCAGGCGGCCGCTTACTGGTATCCTTGGTTTTTGGCCCTTGCGCTGGCGCTGGAGAGCGCGATCACCGACGCGCTGGTGGTGTTGTTAGCGCTTCCTCCCTGGCTGCGCTTGGGGTGGGGTTGGGTGGGGTTGGCGGCAGGCTTGGCCGCGCTCGCCGGGATCTTCGTCCACCCCCAGGCGATGGGCCTGGCCCCCAGCGGACTCTGGGCGTTGCCGCCGGCCGGCACCCTGCTGTGGGGCTTGAAGGACCTGGCCGACGCCTGGCCGCTATTCTGGGTGGGCTTAGCCGTATGGCGGTGGGCGCGGGGACCGGTTCCACCCCGGTTTTACTACTACGGGTTGGCGGCAGTCGTGGCCGCCGTGTCGACGTGGTACGACGGGCGCTGGGTCTTGTCTCACCCCGGTCCGTATCCCACCCTGTGGCTGGGGGGAGTGTTTTGGTCCTTGATTCTATGGGTCGAGATCAAGTCGCACGCCGAGCACACCTACCGGCAACTGCGGTTCGACAGCATGACCGGCGCCTTGACTCGGTCCTGGGGCGAGATCTACCTCCAGCGCATCCTCAACGAGCGGCCGCTGGGAGCGGTCTACGGCGACATCGATTATTTTAAGCAGATCAACGACCGCCACGGCCACCTGATCGGCGACCTGGTCTTGCGCGACCTGGTAGGCCGGATCCGTCCGGTGATCCGTCGCCAAGACGTGGTGGTGCGGTTGAGCGGGGACGAATTCTTGGTCGCCTTCCCGGACGCCTCCCCCGAACATGGTCCGGAGCTCTTGGCTCGGGTGGAAGAGGCGCTGATCGCCCCTCCGTTTTGGGTGCCAGGCGGCGACCCCGAACACCCGGAGCCGGTCGCGGTCAGCCTAGGGTGGGCGTGGGCTCCGGCCGGCAGCGCGCTGACCGAACTGGTGCGAGCGGCCGACCGGGCGATGTACGAGACCAAGGCCTTACACCATCGCCAGCGCCTGGAGGAAGCGTAGAGACGGCCGCCGGGGCTTCCGGCGGCCGTTTGCCATCCCGTACTCCCTGCGGCGGGAACGCCCGCGATTTAGCCTTCGACCGGGGCCTTGCGCTGCAAGTAGGCCTCGACTTTGGCCGGGTCGAGCACCACCCCAGGCTCGTACTCGGGCGCGTTCTCCAGTTGCTCGAGGTCGTTTAGCCCGCTGTATTTATAGATTCGGTTGATGGCCGAGATCAGGCGCACCGGGCGGTCGGGTCGGGCGTTGAAGTGCTGGTGGATGGTGTTGGGGGGAATGTAGATCACATCCCCCGCCTTCCAATCAAACCGTTTGACCTCTCCCTGGGGAACCCAGTGGTAGGTGTCGGTGATCTCCACGTCGCAGTCCACGTGGAGGTCGTATCCCTCGCCCTCAAGGACGTATAGGCACTCTTCGGCCAGATGACGGTGCTTGCCGGAGCGGCTGCCCGGCGGGATGATTTGCATGTAGACGTCGACCGTCTCCATCCGGGTGTTCATCTGGTCGTTAATCATGTGCTTTAAGATCCCTTGCGGGGCCAGCTCCCACGGCATCTCCCAGGGCTTGACCACCTTCTTGCGCTGGGCGTCGCGCGCCGGCTTGGTGGCGGCATCCTCCAAGGTGTTCTGGTAAAACGGCAGTTGCTCGGTCCCTTGCATCCAAACTTTGGATTCGCCCCAGGGCATGGTCAGTCCTCCTTGTGCGCGGTGTGGGCGCCAGTCTCCACCAAGGGCGCCGCCGGTTCGAGGGTTTCCTCCTCGCGAGGCTGAAACCCCACCCCTTCCGGCGTAGGCTCGGTGGGACGCGGAATCACGGTCTTTTGGAACAGCATGTTCATGAACATGTACATCGGCTTGGTCTTGATCACCAAGGCCCGCGCCGGCCGGTGCGGGTCGGCGTTGTGATGCTGATGCACGCAGTTGTTGTGGACGATCACGACGTCGCCGGCTTCCCAGTCGTAGCGGATGCCATCGTGGATCTCGTAGCCGCGGCCATCCAGAATGTAAAAGGCGGCTTCGTTGACGTGCCCGTGCTTTTGGGACACCCCGCCGGGACCGTACTCCTCAAGGTGGATGTGGAGCGTCTGCCCCAACCCGTCCTTGGGCTCCAAATAGTGCTTGCTGTAGGCTTGGGGACCGTCGACAAACCGGATCTCCGCCCCCCGCCGCACCCGCGGCAAGGAGCGCAGGCGCGCCAATTCCTGTTTGAGGTTGTACTCGCCGGCAATCGCCCGCACGAAGACCCGGTCCTTCTTGCTGTGGTAGTGCTCCTCGATGCCCACGGAGATTCCCTCCTTCCCCAACTTCGGCCGCTCAGGCCGTTCACATCCGTCCTAAGGTCTCCAGCTCGGCTTGGTAGGCCTCCTCCATCCGCGGCTCCAAGCCATGCTTGGCCAGCGCCTCGCGAAACATCTGGCGAATCGCCGGATCCTCGTCGACGTAGTCGATCTGGTCGCCTCCCTGGCGCTGGCTGATCCAGGCCAACGGCACCCCCTGCTCGTTGCGGATGGTGGTGGCCTCAGCCTTCAGCGCCAGGTAGCGGGCCGGCTCGGGTCCGGTATTGAAGTGTTGATGGTACCAGCGGTCGGGCGGCACCACCATGCTGCCTTCTTTCCAGTCGTAGCGGTTGGGCTTCGACCCTTCAGGCCACATCAGGCTGTAGCCTTCGCCGGAGAGGATGATCACGTGAGCGCCCGGGCCATGGCGGTGGGCCTTTTTATAAGTGCCGACCGGAAATTGCGAGATGTGGCTGTTCATGGTGCCGCGAGCGAGGTTAAAGCGGATGTGGCCGCCTCCCGCCCCCCGCTCCTTGGCGGAGATCAGCGGGATGGTCCGGGCATCCGGCACAAAGTTGGTCTCTAACAAGAAACCCTTCTGGGTGCCGCCGGCGTTAAAGTAGTCCGGTTCGCCGCGGAAGCGATTTTCAAAATCGTAGGGCGTGTTGAAGACAAAGTTCTCGTCCCGGTACAGGTTGAGCACCATCGGGGCGTTGGTCACCCCGAGATAGCGCGCCGGCTCGGTCCCCGACCCGTTGAAGTGCTGATGCCAGGTGTTGAGGGGAATGGCGAACAGCGAACCGGCTGCCCATTCGAAGGTGATCCGCTGTCCGCGGTCGTTCCAGACCGTGGTGGAGCCCTTGCCGTCGAGCACGTAGATCATTTCCTCAAAGAGTTGTCGCTGCGGGGCCAGTTTCCCGCCCGGGGGGATTTCGCAGACGTAGCAGTCGTTGGCGTAATACGAGGCCTCGTGGTTGATATACACCCCTTTGCCGCCGCGGCGCGGCCAGGGCTTGAGTTCCACGTGGTGCAGGTCGGGAATGTAGTGAGCGGCGATGATCTCCAGCCCCTGCTTTTGCACCCACTCCCGGTAGTACGACCCCTTCTCGCTGGAAAAACGGGCGGCAAATTCCTCCGAAACCTTGGCCACCGAATCCACCCTCCTGTTCTCAAACACCTCGAATTAGGGCTGCGAGGGAACCACGTCCTCCTCCTCGCGGGGGACAAAACCGACTCCGTGCTCGGTGGGCTCGGTAGGATTGGGCACCACCAGCTTTTGGAAGAGCATGTTCATGAACATGTACATCGGCTTGGTCTTGATCACCAACGCCCGCGCCGGCCGGTAGGGGTCGGCGTTGTGGTGCTGATGCACGCAGTTGTTATGGACGATCACGATGTCGCCGGCTTCCCAGTCGTAACGCACGCCGTCGTGAATCTCGTAGCCGCGGCCGTCCAAAATGTAAAAGGCGGCCTCGTTGACGTGCCCGTGCTTTTGGGTCACCCCACCCGGGGCATATTCCTCCAAGTGAATATGCAGCGTCTGCCCCAGTCCGTCACTCGGCTCGAGGTAGTGCTTGCTGAAGTGCTGCGGCCCGTCCAAAAACTGCCGGTCTTCGGCCCGGATCACCCGGGGCAAAGAGCGCAGGCGTTGCAGCTCTTGTTTTAAGTTGTACTCGCCGCTGATCCCGCGCACAAAGGTCCTCGGCTTTTTGCTGTGATGATGGGATTCGTTGCCCATGTGGCCTCCTTCCGCTTGGGGTCTACCTGCTCCCCGGCGCTACAGCTGAAAGATCAACGACTTGATGGTCACCGGCACGATCTCCGCCGGCTCGAGCTTGCGCCCGATGTCGATATAATCGAAGTCTTGCAGCGAAATGCCGTCGATGACGGCGATGGGGTTTTCGAGGCGCCGCGCCTCCTTGAGTTCCGAACCGACGGTGCGGGCGATGTCGCCATCCACCACCACCACGATCGGGCGGCGGCGCCGGATGGTGTTGGGAAGTCCGCGGATCAAGCCCTCCAAGAAGGCCTCCACTCGCCCGTATTCCGGATCCCCGCCCCAGCGAAAGGCCAGGGCGACGTCGGCCTCGCCTTCCACCAGGTCAAAGCGGCGAAAATGCTCCGCAATCGCCGAGGCCAGCGCATCTGGCTCGATGGGCCCAGTCAGCTCATAATCCGGACGCAAAACCTGGAGATTGCGCATCGGCAGAAGCCGCGAGTCGGAGATGTAGATGGTGTTGCCGCTGACCTGGACGCTGTATTCCGAGGCCCCGACCACGGTGGCGCGAATGCACTCGTCGGAAGGCCAGACCGGACAAGGAAGGGCACCGGCTTGTACGCGGCGGGCCAACGCCTGCCCGAGATCCAGGCCGAGGTCGTTAAACCAGCGCCGTTCGTGGCCGTAGACGTACTCCCCGACTCCGCCGGAGAAGATCACCGCGTCCACCCCCTCGACTCCCTCGACCACCGGAGTCAGGAAGAAGGGCCGCAACTCCGGAGGCACCGGCCGGCTGAGCGCCGCGGTCAAGATCGCCTCGGCCATCCAATCCGCCAGCTGGCGCAGGTCCTCCCGGGAGACCTGCTGGCCTATCTGCCACGACCAGCCCAGCGCCCGGGCCACCGCCTGGCCGCCGGGGTCGAGGCGGACGATTCGACCCTCTTCGTCCACCACCACCAGCCGACCGCCCATGTAAAAGGCTCCGGTGGAGATGACGCGGCCGCGGTCGGCCACCGCAAACTTGGTGGTGCCGCCGCCGATGTCGATGTTGAGCACCCGGGCTCCCTGGCGAACCGAGGCCTTGACTGCCCCCGACCCGTAGGCCGCCAGCAAGGCCTCCATGTTGTGTCCGGCAGTGGCACAGACAAACTCCCCACCCTGGTGGGCCAGCACCTCTCCCAAGGCCTGGGCGTTTTCGCGGCGGATGGCCTCCCCGGTCAGGATCACCGCCCCGGTGTGAACCTCTTCGGGACGAATGCCCGCGCGGGCATAGGCGTGGGCTACGATCTCCCCCACCCTGTGCTCGTCGATCCGGGTCTCGTCGACGTAGGGGGTCAGGTGGACCTCCGAACGGAACACCGTCTGTCGCTCGGTCACGGTATAGCGGCTGGTCAGGTCCTCGCCCATCCGCTCGAGCTGAAGCCGGGAGAAGATGACCTGCGTCCCCGCGGAGCCGATGTCGATGCCCACGCTGTTGAGCGTCAGGTGGTCCATCTGCCACAAGATGCTATCGCGCAAGTTTTCCGCTTCGTCGTCCTCGCCGTAATGGCTGTGCGGACCGCCCCACTCGTGCATGGCTTCCTCCTCATCGCCAGATGCGACCGACTCCATGGTACCGCGAAAGTCTTAGACTATCAATAGTTTAGGCGATATCGACGCCGCTTGGGACCTTACAGCCATCTCCACAACAAGCCCTGGGGCAGCGGAGTGCTAAACAGGTTGACCAGATACACCAAGGCGGTCATCCCCCCGGCGGAGAGAATCATCAGCCACCAGTTGCGCCGGACGAACAGGAAGTACACGACGAAAAAGAGCGGAATCGCGACCAGAAACCCGAGCAGCCAGACCCCGAGGAACAGTCCAATCGCCCAGCCAATCGCGGTCAACTGGCGGCGGTTCTCTTCAGGGGTCACGGCGAGGATATGGGCCTCGGCCGCCTGAGCCGCCGGGCTTCCGGCCTCCTCGCCGGAAGCGGCTCCCCCTTTGGTCCACGGGCGCAGCGCCGGTACGAAGTTGCCCAACAGCTGCACCACCCCGACGATCAAGGCGGCGCCGCCAAACACGGTGGGGACGGCTCTGGCCGCCGACGGATAGGTCTGGGCGGTGATGAAGTACCAGAGCGCAAACACCACCCAAATGATATCGACAATCAGCTCGAGGCGCGAATTCCGGCCGGAGCTCGGTGCCTTGGACACGGTTATCCCTCCGCTCCTTCCATGCGATGTGGGGCCAGACCCCCGGTGCGCCGTTGCCCGCGCCGCCGACTTAAGGCCGGGCCCACCAAGACCGCCAAGATGATCAGCACCAACAGGTCGGTCAACGGCCGTTCAATGAACTTCCACCCAAAGATTTGCTCCGTCAGGTAGAGGTTGTTTTCCGCCACCCGGCCCAAGATGAAACCGATGATCGCGCCAGGCAAGGAGTAGCCCAGACGCTTCATCACCAACCCCACCACCCCCAAGACCACCACCGCCGCCGTCTGGACAAAGTCAGAGGTGCTGACGTAGCCCCCGATCATCCCGAAGGCGAAGATGAAGGGGACCAGGACCGGCCCTTGCACCGCGGTCAGCCGGGCCAGCACCGGGGCCAAGAACAGCCCGATCAGGCTGGCGAACAGACTGGTGATGGCCAGCACCCAAGCCATGGAAAAGACCAACGGGAGGTGATGGGTCAGCATGGTGGGGCCGGGCACCAGACCGAGGATGGTAAAGGCGCTCATCAGCACCGCCATCCCGACCGTCCCGGGCACCCCCAGGGCCACCGCCGGCACCAACGAGCCGGCCTCCTTGGACAGCGAGGAGGCCTCCGGGGCGATGATCCCCTCCGGCGTCCCCTGCCCGAATCGCTCCGGATGTTTGGAGGTGCGCATGGCCTGCCCGTAGGAGATGAAGTTGCCGGCCACTCCACCCACTCCAGGGACCAGTCCGACCAAGACGCCGATCAAGCTGGAGCGGATGGTCAGCCCGACGTGGGAGAAGACGTCCCGCACCCCATCCCACACCCGGGCGCCGGGCTGGCGGGAGAAATTGACCGACACCCCTTGGGCCATCGCCCGGTTGGCCCCGTAGAGGTAGTACATCTCGCTGAAGGCAAACAGGCCAAGCGCGACCACGCTGATGTTGATCCCGTTGTAGAGCGAGAGGATGTCAAACGAGAACCGCTGCACCCCGGTCACTGGGTCGTAGCCGACCAACGACAGCATCAGCCCGAACAGCCCAGACAACAGTCCCTTGGTGAGGGAAGCCGATTTGAGCTGGCTGATCAACACCACCGCCAAGATGGCCAACATCAGGTACTCCGGGGGATGGAAGAGCGTCACCAGCAGGTACATCTCGGGGATGATCAAGACCAGGATGACAAAGCCCACCCAGCCGCCAAAGGTGGTGGCGGTGGCGGAGACGCCCAGGGCCCGGGCGGCGCGCCCCTGCTTGGTCATGGCGTAGCCGTCGATGGTGGTGGCCGCGGACTCCGGCGCCCCAGGAGTATTGAAGAGGATGGCGGTGATGGAACCACTGAAGTAGATCGAGGCGTGGGCCGCCAGCATCAAGGCAATCGCCGGCACCACCGGCATTCCGTACAAAAAGGGCAGCAACATGGTCAGCAGCACCGCCCCGCCCAACCCGGGGATGACCCCGATGAAGGTACCCGCCAACATGCCTATCAAGAGTAAGAGCCAAGCCATCGGTTGGCTCAGCAAGAGCCCAAACCCCTGGACCAGTCCTTGTAACACGTGAGAACCACCTTTCTCCCCGATTCCCTATCCCTCAGGGATGGACCGTTTGCAAAAACCACTCGTCGGGTAGTTGGTGGCCAACGCCTGCCGCTCGGGCGCGTTCCAGCACGAGGCGGCCGACGGCGGCAAACTGCAATCCCATGCCTACGTTGTTGACAAAGAGCGTCACCGCCTGGGGGTCGGTGCGCCCAGGGATGCGCCCGCTGGCCAAGTCCGAAAGGTCCGGCCAGGTTTTGACCTCGGGCTGCTGCCACCACCCGGCCTCGGCCTCCAGCCGCGGCACCTCTCCGCTCATCAGCACCTCGGCCTTGGCCTGCCGGCGGGTGTGCAGGACCGGGCGCACTCGAGCGACAAACTCCGGACCCACCTCTTGGGTCTTGATGCAACTGAAGTGGCGACCGGGCTCAATCCAGCTCGGGTCCAACACCGGACGCATGGTGTTGGTGGCAGCCGCAACCACGCTCGCCCCCTGCACCGCTTCCTTTGCCGAGCGGGCCGGCACCAGGCGAGCCGCAACCTGGTTTCCCATCTTTTCGCAGAACTGCTCGACATGCCCGGGGGTGGGACTGTAGACCCGCACCTCCTCGACCCCGGTGGCGGCCACGATCGCCAACAGCTGAGTCTCCGCCTGCCACCCAGTGCCCAAAAGCGCCATCCGCCGCGCTCCTGGCGGGGCCAGATAGCGGGCGGCCAACCCGTTGGTCGCACCCACCCGCAGATGTTGCAGCACCCCATCCGGGAAGATGGCAAGGGGGATTCCGGTAGCCGGGTCAAACAGGAAGACCAGCCCCACCCAATGTCCTTGGGCGGCTGGAATCTTGACCCGCCGGGGCGTTCCGTGCACCTTCGGCCAGTGGATGACGTCGGAGTTGATGCGCAACGCCTGTACGCCATCCCACACCACCCCGCCCATTTGCTTAAACGAGTAGACCGCATCCGGCTGGGTGGGGTGAGGAATCAGGCTGTCGATGCGCGGGGTGTTATTGGCTCGCCCAGCGGCCAGCGCCCGGTAGGCCTGCTCCAGCACTGCCATGCAGTCCGCCACCGAGACCAACTGTTCGACCTCGTCGTTGCTCAGGACCAACATGCGCTTGCTCCTTTCGACCTTACGGCGTGTACCGCTCCCGGAAGTACTCCCCGGGCACCTCGGTGCCAACACCGTGGGCGACCGCCTTCTCATAGGCCACTCGGGCGACCGCCGCAAACTGAATCCCCAGTCCTCCGCTGCCGCCGGTCCCGCCGCCGCCAAACAAGGTGACCCACTCCGGCCGTCGGCGGACGGCTCCGGACAGCACGGCACCTAGCGAGACCATCTTGGCACTGGCGTCGACCCGTTGCTCGATGCCCCGCTCGGCCTCTAATGGGACAAATCCTTTTGGCCCCAGGTGGGAGGGGCGCAGCCGGGAGCGCACCACCACCAGGTCGGCCCGCTCCACCGTCGCCGCATCCACCTCGCGGCCCTGAATGCTGTTCACATGGGTACCGGGCTGGAGCCACCGCCCGTCGACCACCGGCTCCAAGGCGTTGGTGGCCAGGATCCAAAACCGTCGGCTGGCCACCGCCGCCTCGGCCGATGCGACCGGGATGAGCTCGAAGGGCACCAAGGGCGCCATGGCCCGGCAAAAGGCCTCGCGCCGTTCCCGATTGCGACTGAACACGAAGATCCGGCGCAGGCCAGGACGGCTCACCGCCAACCCCAGCAACTGCGCCCCGGCCTGCCAGCCGGTGCCGATCAGCCCGGCCTCTGTCACCTCCTCCGGCACCAACCGGCGTGCCGCCAGCGCACTGGTGGCGCCGACCCGCATCCGTTGAAGCCAACCGTCTTGGAGGAGGGCCAGGGGCTCCAACCGCTCCATGCTGAACAACAGAATCATGCCTACCCAGGTGCCCCCGGGGGCGGCCGGGACCTTCTCCCGGCGCAGGCTGCCCTCCCGCTCCACCTCCGCCACCAGGTCGGAGGTGATGCGGATGGCGTGCACCCGATGACGGCGCAGTCCGCCGTCCATCGACTTAAAGAGGTAGTAGCGCCGGTCGGCGAGGGGGGTGTAGGTGTGCGAGCGCGGTCGTTCCACCGCCTCTCCGCTCTCGAGGTCCAAGAACGCCTCTTCCAGCGCCGCCACCAACTCCGGCATGGTCACCAGCCGTTCGATCTCTTCGTTGGTGAGGATCCGCATCTTCGCCTGCTCCCCCGCTTCCCTCTGGCTTGGGCGCTCACTGCGAATGGTTGACCAACAGTTTGGCCAGCTCGCCGCTGGCGTCTACCCCGTCCTTCGCCCAGGTGCTAAGCTGACTCGGCGAGGCGTAGCCGACATAGAGTCCCGCCTTGGCCGCCTGGGCCTGGAACTCGGGGTTGTTTACCGCCTGCTCGAAGGCCTGGCGCAAGGCTTGTAGCCGGTCGGCCGGCACCCCGGGCGGGGCAAAGAAGGCGTGGCCGAGGTTCATCACCCCAGAGAGCCCGACGAAGGCCTGAATGGTCGAGGCCGGGAGGCCGACCTTTTTCGCCTCGCTGGTGATGGTGGGCACGTTGGGCAACTTGCTGAACGGCTGATCGCTTTCCACCAACACCGGAATCGCGTGTTTGGCCTGCACCAGGGGGGCGATATCGGAGGCTGAGACAGAGATGATGTCCCCATCTCCGCGCAAGAATCCCGCCTTCTCCTGGGTACTTCCCTGGTAGGCGGCGATCATCCGGTAGGGGATGCCAAAGCCGTTTAAGGTGATCAGGGCGGCGTTGTAGTCTGAGGAGCCCTGGCCGGTGCCCAGCGCTCGCACCACCGTGTGCGTCTTCTTGGCGTTGAGCAAGTCCGCGAAGGTGTGGTACGGGGAGGCGGCGCTCAGCGACATCACGTGGGGGTCGTTGTCCGGCTGCCCGATCCAGTCAAACTTCAGAACGTCAAACTGCGCCCCGGGGTCGTGGGCGATTTGGTCGAAGACGTCGCCGCCGGCGTTGGTGTCCCCGATGGTCAGCCCATCCGGCTTGGCGTGGTAGACCTGATTGGTGCCGACCAGTCCCCCGCCCCCGGGTTGGTTGACGATCACCACCCGGGCCAGACCCAGATACTTCTGCAGGTAGGGACTGAGGAGGCGAGCCCACTGGTCATATCCTCCCCCGGCCCCGTAGGGCACCACGATGGTCAAGGTCTTTCCGCGATAAAAAGCCGCGGCCGCCTGGGCGCTGCCTCCTTTGGCACTGCTCGCCCCGGCCGCCGGCTGGGACCCAGCACTGGAAGTCGACCCACAGCCTGCCACCGCAGCGGCCAGGCCGGCCGCCGCCAAGACGGCGGGCCACCGACGCCTTGCTTCTTGCATTCCTGCTCCTCCCATCCTCTTTTAGTCTACATCCTCTTCGGTCGAGAGGAATAAGAACGAACATTCTCACATTATGAAGAGAAGCCCGCGTACGGGCGACCGTTCCAATTGTAACGCTCACCAAAGGTTGGCGGATCTCATGATTCCGGTATGCGGAACACCGGGTCAAGCCAAATGCAGGACCCCGCCTCTACCCGCCTGCGTCCCCACCCCCCCAAACCGGTGCCGCTCAAGCGTCTATCCCCGGCGGAGCGGCTGTGGGAAGACGAGGGCCGGAGGGGAAAATTTGGTCGCGTTGACAGGGACAATGGTTTCCTATATCCTGAATTCGCATGCGATTTCTACTGACGAAGGACGCGGCAGGTGCTCGGGAGTTTGGATGCGGCGACGCCCCAACGCCGGGGTACTGGTTAGCCGCGCGCTTTCGCGTTCAGCTAGGAGGTGGGCTATGGCCCGAATCGATGCTCCGGCAAAGGTCGCGGGGCAGATGACCTACACCGCCGACGTCCGCCGCCCCGGCATGACCTACGCGGCGGTCGTCCGCAGCCCCTTTCCCCACGCGCGGATTCGGCGGATCGACGCCGACGAGGCGCGGGGCATGGAAGGCGTCTTGGCCGTGGTCACCGGGGCGGACCTGCCGGACCGTACCTACGGCCGGGCGGTGCAAGACATCCCGGCCTTGGCTCGCGAGGAGGTCCGCTACATCGGCGAGCGGGTGGTGGCGGTGGTGGCCAAAAGCCGCGCCCAGGCGGAGCGAGCCGCCAGCCGCATTCGAATCGATTACGAACCGCTGCCGGCCGTGCTCGACCCCGAAGAGGCGGTGCGCGAAGGTGCCCCCTTGGTCCACGCCCAGGCCTGGGCCTACCCGGGGGCGGCGATTTCGCGGGAGGATGGCGCAAACCTCCAGTCTCGGGTGGTGATTGAACGGGGCGGGTCGGTAGAGGCGGCCTTGTCAGCCTCCGCCTACGTGGTCGACCAGGTCTACACCACCCCGGCTGGGCAGCACGGGTACTTAGAGCCGCAAAGCGCAATCGGCGAGGTGGACGCGGAGGGGCGCATGCACCTGTGGATCCCCAACAAAGCTCCGTACCGCCTCCGCGAGCAGTTGGCGGCGTATTTTGGGGTCGACCCCAGCGGCATCGAGATTCATCCGGTGGCCATCGGCGGAGACTTTGGCGGAAAAGGTTCGCCGATGGATGCGCCCTTGGTGTTGGAGCTGGCTCGGCGGGTCGGCCGACCGGTTAAGCTGCAGCTGCGCTACACCGAAGACCTGATCGGCACCGAGTCTCGCCACGCCTCGCGCATTCGGGTCCGCCTGGGAGCTGACGCGTCCGGCCGGCTCACCGCGATGGCGGTCGACGCCTTGTTCAACGGCGGGGCCTACGCCGGTTACAAGCCGGCCAAGACGGCGGAGCTGCACGGCATCCGCGAAGCCGGCAGTCCTTATCGCATCCCGGCCCTGCGGGTGGAGTCGCGCATCGCCTACACCCACACCCTGCCGGCCGGGCACATGCGCGCTCCGGCGGCGCCCCAGACGGTGTTCGCGGTGGAGTCGGCCATCGATGAGCTGGCTGCCGCCTGTCACCTGGATCCGGTGGAATTTCGCCGCCTCAACCTGGTGAGCACCGGAGAGGTCGACGCCTACGGCGAGCACGCCGTAGAGCAGCGGGGACGCGAAACGTTAGACGCCGCGGTGGCGGCGGTAATCCCGGCTTCGGTGCCCGCCGGGTGGAAATACGGCCGAGGGGTGGCCATCTACAACCGCGGGACCCGCCCGGGGTCGACCAGCCTGCGCTTGAGCGAAGACCAGGATGGAGGGGTGACGGTCACCGTTCCCATCCCGGAAACCGGCACCGGAGCCCACACCGTGGTCCAACGCACGGTGGCCCAGCTGCTGGGTTTGCCGCCGGAGCGGGTTCGGGTCCGGCAAGGGTCCACGCAGGACCTGCCCTACGACGACGGGGTGGGAGGCAGTCGAGTCACGGCCGCTTTGCAGGTGGCGATTGGCCAGCTGGTGGAGGCCTTCCGGGCCCAGGAGGGACGCGGCACGGTTGAGGTGTGGGTCCGGCCCGAGCATGTCCCGCACGTCACCTCCTACTGTGCCGAAGTGGCACAGGTGGCCGTGGATCCGGAAAGCGGGGAGGTCCGAGTCTTAGATTTGGTCGCCGCGGCCGACGTGGCCAACATCATCAATCCGTTGGCCCACCAGATTCAACTGGAGGGCGGGCTGGCGATGGGATACGGCTTTGCGATGATGGAAGATTTGGCCGTGGCCGAAGGCCAGGTCGGGGCCGCTAACCTCGGAGACTTTAAAATCCCCTCCACGCGCGACGTTCCGCCCATGAAGATCGTGTTGGTGGAAGGCGGCAAGGGACTGGGAGTGGGAAACGTCAAATCGGTGGGCGAGCTGTCCAACGTGCCA
>JAIMAE010000054.1 GCA_023512105.1 Bacillota bacterium
GTGGTCCGGCGCCCCACCGTGGCGCAGTCCCAACACGGCCGCAAGGCCAATCAGCCAGCCGGTCATGCGCCTCCCCCCCTACCTTGCCCTGCTGGCTCTTATTTCGCCGCAAAAGGCCGAATTCCTGGCTAGTCTACACGAACCTGCGAAGGCGATTTCTGCCCGGAGCTGACGGTCGAGGGCTTCTGGCTTCTGTCCATGCGTTCCCGCGCCTGCTTGGGCAAACTCGCCCGCAACGTGGCGGATCAGGAAGGTAGGATCGACTTTCGGGCCGCGCGGTCGATCCTCACTCCCAATAAGCGCTAGTCCCCGGCCTCCCAGGCCACCGAGGTCGGAACCATCGCCTACCAAGTTCCGGCCTTGCTCCCGCCACCATCGCGGGCCTCTCACACCCGCCGCGTGCGATCCGGTGCCAGGAGGCGCCGGGCCCCATTTCACCCCGCCCGGCGGCCCAGCGGAGGCCGCTCTCCTTGGCCAGTCAGATGGGAAGCTGACGGGGTAGGCGCAGACCTTTTGGTCCTCTGCTCCGCGATCCTCAGGTGCTTACCCACTGGCGATTTGCCTCCCACCACCGCGCCACCGCCTTCTCAGCGTCCTCTTCGAGCTCGGCCTCTGACACGTATAGGCCCTGCGTGGGACAGCTGGCGCCCAATTCTAACAAAACCGGCCGCAAATGACAGTCGACGGCCAGCTGATGATCCATTGCCGCTCCGACCATCATCGGAATCGCCCGCACCGAGGCAAGGCCGCGATACGGGAACAAATCCAAAAAACATTTCAGCATCCCGGTGTAGCTGGCTTTATAGGTCGGGCTGGCCACGATCAACCATCGGCACCCCTGCGCGGTGGCCACCGCGTTGCTGTTCTCCGGATGTTTCCAGTCCAACAAACGCCCGCCCCAGTCGGCCAGATCCCAGACCATCACCTCGGAGTCCGAAGTGGCCTCCGCCACCCGCTGCACCACCAGCTCCGCCAGCCGAAAGGTCCGCGAACGAGGTTTTGGGTTACCTACAACGCCCAAGACCACCTGCTTTCCTCCTCCCCGACAATGATTGCATGACTTACCTCTCCATTTTACCGTGCCTGCATGAGAATGCAGGCCGGAAATGGCATAGTTCTCTGATTCAAAGAAAGTTGTATACTATGTGTGAGTTTACAGTCTATGCAGTGGTATCTGATAACCGAAAAGGAATATCCTTTGGTCGCCGGGCCCAGGAAGGGCCTCGGCTCCGTCCGTACCGTTCTTACCAAATCCCGTCAGACTGTCGTCGTGGCACAAATGTGGAAAGGAGGTTGCCCGTGGAATCTGTAGAAGCCCAACCAATCGGCGCGGCGGAAGTGGTAGCCCGCTTAGAGCGCCTGCCCTTTTCCCGATGGCACGTCCGCGCCCGTCTGTTTGTGGGCGCCGCCACCTTTCTTGACGCCTACAACACCCTGACCATCGCCTACGCTCTGCCGGTTCTGGTACCCCGGTGGCATATCAATCCGGAATCGATTGGGCTTTTGTTCGCCATCGGTTACATTGGTCAATTGGTGGGGTCGTTTCTTTTTGGCAGGATGGCCGAGCGCGCCGGCCGCCTGTGGGCGCTTACCTGGTCGGCCGCCAGCTTTGGCCTTTTGTCCTTTGGTTGCGCCCTGGCCTGGGGATATTGGTCGCTGTTTGCCTTTCGGTTCCTCCAAGGCATTGGGCTCGGTGGCGAGGTCCCGATTGCCGTCACCTACGTCAACGAGATCGCCCGAGCCCAAGGTCGAGGGCGATTCGTCCTCTTGTACGAGTTTGTTTACAGCCTAGGCCTCGCCGTGACCGCGCTGGTTGCCGTCTATATCGTGCCCCACTGGGGATGGCGATGGATGTTCGCCTTGGGCGGACTGGCCGCCTTGGTGGCCGTCTTCTTGCGCCGCTTGCTCCCGGAGTCGCCGCGGTGGCTGGTACAGGTCGGGCGCCACCACGAGGCGATGCAGGCGGTGGAACGAATCGAATCCGCAGTAGAACGCGAAGGGTTGCCCTTGGCACCCCCAGTGGCAAAGCCTATCGTCGCCACCTCCCAGGACACCGACTGGACCGAGCTGCTCAGCCGTTTTTACCGACGGCGCACCCTCGTAGTTTGGGTAATGTGGTTTGTTTCCTACTTCATCGTGTTTGGCCTCACCACCTGGGTTCCGACGCTGTTTGCGACCGTCTATAAGCTTCCGGTCACCAAGTCCCTGCAATACAATTTGGTGGTCACCCTCTCTGCCCTCTGCGCCTCTTTCATCTGCGCGCTGGCCATCGACCGGGTGGGACGCCGCCGATGGTTCGTAGGAGCCTTTGGCTTCACCGCCCTGACCCTCCTGCCACTTGGGCTGGGCTCCCTGCCGCCTCTCGGAACCGCCTTGGTGTGGATCTGCCTTGGCCGGTGTCTCATTGGCACCAGCTCCTTGGCGCTCTACCTCTACACCCCGGAGATCTACCCCACGCGGATGCGCGCGTTTGCCAGCAGTGTGGGCAGCGCTTGGTACACGGTGGCCGCCGCGCTCGGGACCTTTGTGCTCGGCCTGATGCTCCAGCGCTACTCACTCTCTGGAGGCTTCCTGATCTTCGCCGGCCTCGCCGCGGTGGGAGCGATCGTAGCAGCCTCAGGAGCCTTAGAGACGCGAGGGCGCATCCTGGAAGAACTCTCGCCATAGTTTCAACTTCGCTGCCGATCCGCACATGAAGCCCCGCGAGATGCATGCCTAACAAAAAGGAGGACGTATGAACCGGATTGCCGATGTCCTGCACGGGCCCTTCGACCCCGGCGGCCAACCCGACACCCGCAGCGGCAACCCCCTTGAACTTGGCTTCTTCGCCTGGAACCTCGCCTGCGGGATGACCGCCTCCAAAGCCGTCCTCTCTGACCCCCCGCGCCTGCGCGACTTCTGGCATTGGGACTCCGCTGTCCACCTCAACCAACTCGCCGAACGCATCGGTTACGAATACCAAGTCCCCTTCGCCCGCTGGCGCGGCCACGGCGGTCCCTCCGGCTACAACGACGACGCCCTCGACTTCCTCGCCAGCGCCGCCGCCCTCGTCCCCGTCACCTCCTCCCTCGGCCTCTTCTCCACCGTCCACGTCACCTACAAGTTCCATCCCCTCCATATCGCCAAAATGGGCGCCACCATCGACTTCATCTCCGGCGGCCGCTGGGGCCTCAACGTCGTCACCGGCGGCCCCAACACCCGTGAAAATCGCATGTTCGGCCAAGACCCCTTCGACCACGACGAAGCCTACGACATCGCCGACGAATTCGTCACCTGTATGAAGTGGTTGTGGGCCTCCGACGACCCCATCGACTTCGTCGGCCGCTACTACCAGTCCTACGGCGGCATCGTCCGCCCCAAACCCCGGCGCCATCCCCGCCCCATCCTCATGAACGCCGGCAATTCCCCCAAGGGCCTCGACTTCGCCGCCCGCCACTGCGACTGGGTCTTCCTTACCGGCCGCACCTTGGACGAATACCGCGACCACATCACTCAGGTCCGCACCCTGGCCGACCGCTATCGCCGCGTCGTCCGCCCCGCCACCATGGTCTACGTGGTCATGGCCGAAACCGATGCCCGCGCCCAGGCCATCGTCGACTGGCTGGAAAGCGAAGTCGACCGCGAGGCGGTGTGGAGCTTTGTGGCCAACCGGGACCGCCGTCCGGGCTCCTCCTTCGTCAGTCGCTACGGGTCCGAGTACGATTACAACGATCCCTGGTTCGGCCTCGGTCGTGAACAGTTCATGCGCACCGCCTTTGGGTTGGGGGCCTGGCACCTCTACGGGGGGTACGACACGGTGGCGGAGCAGATCCGGGCCTTGCACCAAGTGGGCATCGAGAGCATCCTCACCTGTTTCTACGACCCGTTGCGCGGCCTGCACCAGATGGAAGACGACGTCATTCCTCGGCTTCGCAAGATGGGGTTGCGGCGATGACGGATCCGAACGGGCGCCCCCCAAAGACATGGCTGGCCTTGGTCGACACCCTGATTCCCAGTGACAGCCAGTCTCCAGGAGGCCGGGAGGCGGGCACCGCCGACGCGGTCTGGCAGGAACTGTCGAAAATGGCTATGGCCCGGCAATTGGTGATAAAGGGGCTCCGCGCTCTGAACCAGGCTTCCCAGACCCAAGCCAATCGACCGTTCCAAGCTTTAGACGCCGACGCGCGCCGTGCCCTTTTGTCTTCGCTGCAAGCGGGTCAGCGTCCCGCAGGCTGGGACGACAACGCTCCGCTGCCCGAAGTGTTCTTCACCACCGTTCGCAATCTGGTGGTCTCCCACTATTTCAGCCAAGTGCAGGGACGGGCGCTGGCCGGTATGCCGACCTGGCCGGATCGACCCTACTACCGTGCTGGTGCAGGCCCAGGTGATCACCCAACCCCCCAGGAGGGATGATATGAGCCTGACGGAGTTGCAGGGCGCCATCGTCGACCCCCCTTGCCAAGTGGCGATCATTGGGATGGGACCAGCTGGAGGGCTTACCGGACGCCTCTTGGCAGAGGCCGGCCTGGAGGTGACCGGGTTGGAAGTGGGGCCCTGGCGAGATGTCCATACCTTCTCCAGCAATGAGTGGGAGATGCGGAAGCTGTGGTGGCCGGAGTGGGAGTATCGGCTCACCGGATCGGCTCCCCGCGGACGGGTCAACAGCGGTCTGGGCGTAGGCGGGGGAGGACTGGTGTGGACGGGGGCAGCCTGGCGGCTGTTCCCGCACGATTTTCGGGTGCGGTCCGAGGAGGGCGATATCCCGGGGGCTTTACTGGCCGACTGGCCGCTAAGTTACGATCAACTGGCGCCTTACTATACCGCGGTGGAACAGCACATCGGAGTAGCCGGAGTCAGAGGCCCGTTCGATCCCCCCGGCCTGCCGCCGCTGCCCTTCCCTCCTCACCCCTATCACCGCCACACCGAAATTCTCAAGGAGGGCTTCGAGCGACTGGGTCTACGGACGCAGCCGGGTTCGGTGGCCATTCTCCCCGAGAGCTGGCGCGGCCGAGAGGCATGCACCGGATGTGGCTACTGCATTCAGGGCTGCCACAACGGCGCCATGTACAGCAGCCTGGCCGAGTTGCCGGCAGCGTTTGCGAGCGGCCATTTTCGGCTGCGCACCCGCGTCCAGGTTACCCGCCTTTTGCTGGACGCGTCCGGCCGGCGGGTCGAGGCTTTGGCCTTGGTCGATCTAGCCACCGGAGAACGCCACCTGTGCCCGGTGGAGGCGGTGGTGGTGGCCGCCAACCCGATCGAAACCGCCCGGCTGCTGTTGGCCTCGACCCATCCCCGGCACCCCTTAGGACTGGCCAACCAAAGTGGTTTGGTGGGCCGTTGCCTGACCGTCCATCCCGGCCCCCACGTATGGGGGGTGTTTCCGGAAATCGTCGAGCCTGAGGCGGGATTTGTCCTAAATCACTTGGCCTGCTTTGAATTTTCCAAAGCCACCGACTCTGATCCGTATCGGCGCGGCTTCATCCTGGAATCGTTGACGGGCCTTCCCGTCGGGGTGGCCACCGGTCCCCTGGCGGCTCTTTGGGGCAAGCCGTTAATGGCCGCGATGCGCCGCTATCGCTACATGGCAGGCCTCTTCGTGTTGTGCGAAGGACTTCCCCAGCGCCAAAACGGGGTCTACCTGCTCGACTCGGCCCCAGATCCCTTCCGGCTGCCGCCCCTGCGGGTGCACTACGACTGGCATCCCAACGACCTGGCGATGATCGCCCGCGCCCAGGAAGTGGCCTGCGCGGTGCTAAACGCGGCCGGTGCCACCACCCTCTATCGGCAGACCCCGGTTCAAGTCCACATGATGGGCACCGCGCGCATGGGACGAGATCCGGTGGATTCGGTCGCCGACTCCACCGGCCGAACCCATACCGTCGAAAACCTCTACCTGGCCGGCGGCTCGCTTTTCCCCACCGGCTCCTCCGTCAATCCCACGTTGACCATCTTGGCCTTGGCCTGGCGCACGGCCGAGATCATCGTTCAGTCCGCAGGGCTAAACCCGGAAAACCTGCCGGGGGCTTGGCCAACCTTGGCCAACGCTCTGACCGCAAGTGCCCACTGTAGGTCAGATGGTAAGGACTCGTCCCAGTTACTAGAACGCTGACCGGAGGCCCGGTCCTTCAGGGCAGGGGGGAAGCGCGCCTAGGAGAGGACGCCTTTCTATATCGAGCGTTGTGTGGTGTACCTCGATTATGAATTTGACACTGCTGACCACACCGCAACCATCCCACCCCAGCGCAAGCGCTTCTGGCCACGATGGAGCGCTTTAACGCGGCCTGTAATGCCATTGCGCACACAGGCGCTTGGGAACGCGCGGCCTACCAAGTGCCTGCAAAAGCAGGTCGATGCAGCCGACGTTCGTGTCGGGTCTCACGTCATTTGGCCGCAAAAGGGCGAGTTTTCCCCAATTTGACCGTCCGCCTCGATCCCCTGGGACCGACGCTCTCAGAGCCATCTTGTCGCCCCCTGGGATCCGCCTCCACAGTCCGCAAAGGCGCGCTGCGCGCGCTGAACCAGGGCCCCGGAGACTGGAACCTTTTCGCCAAGAGCGTCCGGCCCGGAAAGTCTCATGTCGGTTGCTCGGTCTGCCAATTCGAGACTTTTTTGGCCAAATAAAGGTAGACGCCACAACCTTTCGGTCACCGGCGGTTGCAGCACCTCGCGATGGCCCGTGAGAACCATCAGAATCCGGGACTCAAAGGGTTCCGCGGTGTGACGGACTTGGGGGACTCTGGAGATCCCCGGGGTTCGTGACAGCTATACCAACCGTGGATGGCATCCAGCGAATCTTAGACTCCCGTTCCGCTGAGGATGGAACTTCTTTCGCGGCTCGCCCTAATCGGCAGACTAGGGAGCCGTCGTAGCCACCCAAATGGACAGATCCACGGCATGGTGCGTAGCACCATGGGATCGGGGAAGAAGTGCCATCAAGCCATGATCTTACCGTGACCACACCCGCACCGGCTGGCTCTCCGCCCTGCGCACTGTCGGGGCCCCCGATGCCGCATTGAACGCGTTCATCCGGTGCATCGGGCGGCGGGGCAGCGATGGGTGGTACGGGGGCGTGATGCGATCGTGGCGGCGACATTGCGTGGGTGGTGTCGGGATTGCGCCGTCGGGCGCCGATGGAAAGCTCCTCGTCGAACGCGGCGGGGTGGATCACGGTGACAAGCTCTCCCCGCGCCGCGCGCTCAAAGAGCGCCTTGGCGGCCTGGGCCTGCTCCGGCGGTTCGCCCAACAGCAGGCGCAGAATCACGTTCGCATCCACATGGGCGCGGCGGACGGCCTCACGCATTGCCGGCATCGTGGTGCAATTTGTCCACGAGATGGTTCTGATAGTCCCGGCGCGCCGCCTCTAGATCCAGGGGCTGGCCCGTCTGCAGAACGCCGAGCAGGTCGGAAGCCCTGCGAGCCGGGACGGGCGTTAAAACGGCCTTCCCGTCTTCTACGTCGAACACAACGTGGTCACCGGGCGCGATGCCCGGGCGGTCGCGCAGCGCCTTCGGAATCACCACCTGGCCTTTGGGCCCCACACGCGAAAAAATCATGAAAGCTACCCTCTACCATCAGTGTATCACATCGATGTGATGGTATTACTTCTCACCCGCGGTCATTGCCGACGCGGAAAGGACGATCGGGTGTCCCGTCATCAAGAGGGAAGGAGGGCGACCAGGAGAAGCGGCTTGTGTCAGCCCCAGTGTTATATTGACCCAAGATCACCACAAAGAAATTGACGGCGACGCCGTCTCGCCGTGCTGGGTTGGGGAGGTGTGGCCCTGCGCGCATCGCGGCGAACCGTCTGGCGGTCCCCCTGCAGCGCCCGCGCGATGGCGCTCAGCGACTCCCCTGGGGCCAGCCGGCCTTAAATCGCCTGCCACCAGCGCTGCTGGCGGGTCGCTTCCTGGGATGGGGTGGCGGGCTCGGCTGCGGCATCCAGCGAGGTGGCGGGGGGCGCTGGGGCAGGCGGGGACTCCCGATGCCGTGGGAAAAACCGCTCCACGGCCGTGGCCAAATTCCGCAGCAGCTGCCAGCGATCCGCCCCTGGCTCGGCCTGTGGGGCCCCCTCCGCGATGCCCCGGGCAAACGCCGTAGCCCGGTCGCGGGGGACGATTGCCACCGTGGGATGGGCCCGCAACCACGCCGCCGCCGTCTCCGGCTGGGTGTCGGGGAGGATCTCCCAGAGGGCGCCGTGTTCGTGATCGACCCAGAGGGTGGCATCCGTCTGGCTCTTCCGCCGGGCCCACTCATCCATCCCGATCCCCCGAGGCGGCGGGGGATTGGGCAGCGGCATGGCTGGGATCCCGCGATGGAGCGTCTGCCGACGGACCGCCAACCCCTTTGCCCGGAGCCGCCGAGCCACCTCCGAGGCCGAGGCGATCCACGCCCAGCGCACCATGGCAGTGCGCGCGGCCTCGGGTCCGGGAATCCAGGGCGTGGATGATGCCCTCCTCACCGGGAAGACGGTCTCCGTCCGGCCGTGGACTCCGCCGCCCAAGGCCTACTGATCGCCGGGACCTAGCCCCCCGCGACAGGCAGGTCACTAGAGGAATCCGCTCCCCGCTTCCTCGGACCATACCACGCGTTTTCGATTGCCCAGCGCTTTGGGCAGAGCGCCCCGGCAGAGCGCGAGCGTGCCTCAAGCGGCTACAGAATACCCAGCGAACACGGGCGTGCCTCCGTCGCAAGCAGGACCAACGGGCGCCGCGCCTGGCCATCGTATCCGCCTCCGATAGGGGCTGCGCTGCGCCATGGCACCCCAGCCAGCGGCAGGCGGATGCTCGCTGACTTCCGGGTGCCCTCCAGGGGTTGTCGACGGCGCGATCGCCCACGGTGCAAACGGTTTGGAGGCATGTCCCGCGTCTCGCAACCGGAGGACTACCCAAGGGACGGGGCTGTCGACCGGCTGCAGCAGCCCGTGGGCTGATGGGTGCATTAAGCCGGGGCCAAACCGACGGCGAAGGGTCTTCGCGGCGCCTCCCCCACCCGCCCTCCGTCTCCCCACAAGCCGGTCAGGCCGCTGCTGATTTCCCGATCGGCGCCACAACTCAGGACACGCTCCCATCAAGGGAGCGATCCGGTCGGCAAGGCCGACAAGCGCGATACCGAATGTCTGTTCGCTCCGACCAGACGGCGAGCCGACCCTTGGCGGCCGGCGGCGGGACCTCCAGGGGGTTCCGTAGCTTGGGCGCCTTACGGGGGCGCGATGGAGCCGCCCGCCGGGTCCGCCGTCCCTCCGGTCGTTCCCGGCGCCGCAGGATTGGCCAGAACCCCGACAGGCAGGTTTCAATGGGCCACACAGCACGCGAGTCCCGCGATAAGCGGCGGAATCCGGCTGCGTCGGACCACGCCGCATACGAACCGAGCGTCGACGAGGATCCCCGTCCTTCCGGACACCGTGCGGCGCCCAGGTGACACGGATGCCTTAATCCACGGCCCGCTTCACCAGTGCGGCTATCCTCGCCTCTACGGCGGCCGTCAACCGCGTGAGAGCGAACGATGTCGGCCACATCTCGCCGTCGTCGAGCTTCGCCTTGTCGCTAAACCCCAAGGTGGCATAGCGCGTTTTGAATTTCTGCCGGGGCTGGAAGAAGCAGATGACGTTTCCGTCCATGGCATACGCGGGCATCCCGTACCATGTCCGCGGGATCAGGGCTGGGGCGTTCGTCATGACGATGGCGTGAATCCGCTCCGCCATTTGGCGATCGGGTTCCGCCATCCGGGAAATCGCGTCGAGCACGGCCCGTTCCCCGTCCGCCCGGTCCTGATCCCCACGGGCAGACGCCTTTCGTTCCCTGGCTCGCTCGCGCATCGCCGCGCGTTCCTCGGGGGTGAACCCGGAGGACTTTTGCGCAGATTCCGGCTCCGGTTTCCGGGGGTTCATGGAAAGCCTCCTTCCAAGAATGCCAGCCGCCCACGCCGATGGAGGCCGGCAGCATGTCCATTCCGTCGACCGGACAGTCCGCCGTTCGTGTTACGCACTCTGAGTTTGCCCCAGTCTCACCATCCTGCAGCGTCGGGGCCCGCGCCGCAGGGATGTGAGGGGCTGCGATCCCGCCGACGGCCTGCGCTGCCGATGGCCCTTGCCGTATCCTCGGCCACCTTGGGAATGGCCCGTGCGAGAACGCCGGCTGCTGGAGAGTCGTCGCGCGCGACCTCCCTGGGCCATGGTGCGGCCAACGCCTCAACGACCACCGCGGGAGGCCCTCGTGGGAACCGTTTCATCCAGCACGCCGGTCAACAACTCCGCGAACGTGTTCAGCAGCACCTCCGGCGTCCCCGGTTTCCAAAACAGGGTCAAGGGCCGCTCAAAATCCATCGGCGGAAACGGCCACACCGCCAAGCGTTGCTCGGCCAGCTCATCCCGCACGGAGAGGGGCGAGAGAATGGTGATTCCGAGACCGGCCGCCGTCCACCGCTTCACCGCGTCAATGGAGGGCAGCCGCACGACGTGGGGTGGCCGCAGATTGCGGCGCGCCACCTCCCACTCCACCACGCCGATTTCATCGGGGCCGTACTGCATGGTCACAAACGATTGCTGGAGGAACGCCTCGGGCGTCAGCGGTCGCGGGAGCGGGAAGTGGGGCGCGGCCAGCACGTAAAACGGGTACGTGCGCAGCGCCCGTTGCGGCAAAGCCGGTGGGGTGGGACCGCCGCCCCATTCCACCACCACGTCCAGCCGCCCGTCCAGCAGGTAGGTAAACAGGTTGCGGGCGTAACTCACCGTGACATCCAGTCGCAGGGCGGGTACCGCCTCGCGCCCCCTCCGGACCGCCTCGAGCACGGCGTACATGGCGCCCGTCTGGCTGACTCCCAGCGCGAGCCGGCCGCCAGCCCCCGACCGCAACGCCTCCAGGTCGGAGGCCAAGCGTTCCTGCTGCCGGCAGATGGCCTGGGCCCGGTCGTACAGCATCTGTCCCGCCGCCGTCAAAGCCATTCGCTGCCCCGCGCGGCGAAACAAGGGCATCCCCAGGACCCGCCGAATCCGCGCAAGCTGCGTGCTCACCGTCGATTGCGTGACGAGCAACCGCTCCGCGGCGTGCGTGATCCCGCCCGACTCCACGACACACACAAACACCCGGAGTTGATGCAGCGTCAGCCGTTCAATGACGTTTGCCATCGCCTCCCCGAGGCCTCCGTCGCGGCGTACCAGGAGGTCACCGGATGGCTTGCCCTGGGAATCCTCCACCGTCATCCCTCCCAGATCCCCTCGACCGGCCGCGGCCTGCGTGGCCGACCCAGTGTGGGGCCCTCTCTTGGTAGCGTAGCACAGGCCGCTCGAAGAGGGATTGCGGCGAGGAATCCGTAGGGAGACTCTGGGCCGTCGGCCGGAATCCCACGGGTGGTGGGGCCGGTGCCCGGCCTGTAGAAGCCAGAGCGGCCCCTCCGTGGGACTAGGCGCCACTCCCCCAGCTCCACCCATCCTCCGCCACCGCAATCGGACCCGGGAACACGGATGCGGCGTCCGCGCGGGCTTGGATCGGGTCCGCCTCGGGCAACCAATGGGTCAACACCAAGTGCGAAGCCTGAGCCCGGAGGGCGATTTCGGCCGCCTCCCGAGGCGTGGCGTGGTACGGCCGGAGATAATCGGCCAGGCGTTCCCACTGCGCATTGGGGGCCCGCGGAACCGCCAACGCCGCCTCATGAATCAGCAGGTCACAGTCCCGGGCCCACGATCCCAGCGGAGGGTAATAGGCGGTGTCGCCGGAGACGACGACCACTTGCCCGTCCGGCGCCGTAATCCGGTACGCGAAGGCCGGGATGCCATGGGGCACCGGCAAGTAGTCGACGCGCCACGGCCCCACGTCCAGTCCGCCCGCCCCGTCCACCTCCCAAAAGGCCAGCTGTTCCGTCAACCCGGCGGCCGGGCGCCCCAACCCCAGGCGGTAGGTGACGTCGTCGGCGTACATGCGCTGCCACTCCCCGTGAAACCGCTCTACCCGGACCGGTCCCACCACCGTCCCGCGCGACCGCCCCCAGGCCCAGCCCCCTAGCCACAAGGCGCCGTAACCGAGCGTGTGATCCGAATGCAAGTGTGTCAGCAGCAGACAGTCCACGGACATCGGCCGTCAACAACCCAAAACGCGGGCGCCCACGTGGAGACAGTTGCTTGCTCTGCCGTATAGGACGGGGGCGTCGACCGTGCCGGAATACTTGAAAGCCATTCGAGTACTTTTTGGAAAGTTGCAGGCAGGGATCCTCCTCCTAGGCGGCGAATGCACCGCATCTAGTAACCCTTGGGTTTCTCATCGACGACCTCCGACCGTGGAGCGCAACCAAGGAGGAGTCCGCCATGGCCCGTCTGTTGGTTGAATCAGATCTCGGCCCGCTGTTTGAGGACCCCGATGCCGTCATAGACGCCATGGCCGCGATTCGCGAGGCGATGGCCCATCACCCCATCCCCTCGGTGGGCGGACCGACGCTTCCGCTCGACCGCGGCCACTTACGAATATCCTTGGGATATCTGCCTGGACGGGGAGCCAGCCTGCGCACCTACCCGGTTGGAGCCTACCCCGCCTCTTCTAAGCCTCCGCTATACGCCCTGTGGGACTCGCAGGGAACTCTTTTAGCCCTGTTTGCCGACTCTCGGCTCTCGCTGTGGCGCACGGCGGCTCCGGCCTGGCTGGCGGCGACGCTTTTACACCCCGGGCCGGTCGAGAAGATCGCCCTTTTGGGCAGCGGTCGACAGGCGGAAGGCCAGCTTTACGGCTGGGCGCGGCTTCGCCCCTCCGCCTCCACCATCCAGGTCTACAGTCCCACCCCGGCTCACCGCCAGGCCTTTGCCGAACGAATGAGCGCCCAGCTAAGGCGAACGGTGGAGCCGACGGCCTCCGCCGAGATGGCGGTGCGGGATGCCGATCTGATCGGAGTGTGCAGCAACAGTCGACAACCGGTGCTGGAGGCTTCATGGCTCAAACCGGGGGCGCTGTTGGTGAGCATCGCCGACGGCCAACTCCCGGCCGAGGTGGTGCGACGCTGCGCGGTGTACGCCTCTGAGCGCCATGCCGTCGTCGGCCCCGATGCCTCCCGCAAGCCCTATGCCGACCTCGTGACGGAGGGAAACTGGGAAGGCATTCGCGGCGACTTAACGGAACTGGTTCAAGACCGCGCTCCGGCCCCGCCCCAAGACCGCCCGGTCCTGTTTGAGATGCCGGGGCTCGGGGTGTGGGATACCGCCCTTGCCTGGTGGGCCTACAGCTGGGCGGAAGAACGAGGATGCGGGATCACCTTGTGAGGATGGGCGGCTTGCCGAGGCCGGCGCAGTTGAGCCGCCCACGCCCAGGCCGGGTACATCAAGACAGCCAAGAGCGGCGCGGTGTTGGGGTCGGTGCCCATCCCGGTGAAGATCATTCCAAATCCCTGGCCAAAGACCCAGGCAAAGGCCAACAACGCCCCTCCTAGCCCAAGGGCCCAACGTCGCGGCCGAGGACCGAAGGCAAACCCGGTGGTGAGAGCCATCGTGGCGACCAACATGAAGTTGACGACCACCGGCTGCTTGGCCGCTATCGCCACCACGGGGGCAATGAGCGGCACCAGCCAGTGGGGTTGCATGCTGGCATTGCTCTGAAAGACGCTCGACAGGCCAATGCCGTTCCAATATCCCGGAACCAGCTGCTGCAAGGTGGCCCACCCCCAGACGAGGGCCGCCCCGTCCCGAACCAAACTCCACCGACCGGAAAGGTGCCAGCGTCGGTCCGGCAGCAGCAGCAAGATGGCGATCCACACGTAGAGCAGCACCGACCCTGGACCCCCGGCCAACAAAGTGGCGCTTCCGGTAAGCACCCCGCCCAGCCCTTCCCCGAAAAGCCAAACCAAGACTCCCCAACCGATAGACACCCAGAGCCCCAGGCGCACCCATCGGACCTTCGGAGACCAGAGCAAAAAGGCGATTGCGAACTGAATCCCGGCAAAGCCCCAGTTCCACCAACCGACTGCCGGCGTCACCAGCTGGATCGCCCAGTGGTCGGCGGCAGCCAGCCACGGAGGCTGCCCGGAGAGGGTGGGCTGCATGATCGTGCTGACCATGTCCATGGTAAACATCCCGGGCTGCATCTGCAAAAAGGCGTCGATCAACCAGAGCACGGCCAAGGCCCTGTAAAGGACTCGGCGGACCCCCCTCGTCACCTCCGCCTCCTGCTCAGAACTTCCGGTAGCGGCCAGGATGCTCGGCATCGGCGTTCCCCCCTACCAACTGTTTCACCTCTATCCTCTGCCAGGAAAGCAAGCCGGGCCAAGCGACCAAGGGAGCCAATTGCAGATGCCCACTCGCAGCCAAAATTTACGTCCAATCGTTCCCAGGACCAGGGCCATTTGGGCCCCCCGGCCTCACCCCTGGTCAGCCCTAGAGGCTTGGTCCATAATCGACACAAATCCACCAGGCAACCGGCCCAGGGGAAATGAGGAGCAAGGATGCGACGCTTTATTGGAGAGGCGGTCGAGGTAGGCTTTGCGGAAGGCTCCCCTTATCCCGCCTGGATTGAGTGGCGCGGGCAGCGCCTGGCAGTGAGCGAGGTCCTGAGCGACAGCCGAGAGGTCGATTTTCATTCGCGATGGTGGCAACGCCGCCACCGCCGGCGGCTGGTGATCCGGCTGGACGATGGGCGGGTGATGGAGATCCACGGTCGGCGCCCGGGGTCGTGGACGCTCTACCAGGAGCTGGACGACCCCCTGGCCTGACCATCGCGCGAGACGGCGGGAGGCCCTTAAGCCCCCCGCTCCAGATTCACCAAAATCACGTCCTGGCCAATCTTCTCAATCTGATTCCACTCGACCACGATGTCGCGCTCGCGCCCGAACAGGCCCATAAAACGAGAGGGTCCCAAAATCACGAAGGCTTTGATCCGGCCGCCCTCCAGGTCCAACTCGAGGTCGCCGATCAGCCCTAGGCGACGCCCATCGGCGACGTTGATGACATCCTTCATCCGCAGCTCGGAGGTCTTGACGATGCCCACCACCTCCTTGCCGCAGTGTATGCATCGGCCGCGGCCGACTCGCCGACTACAGCACCGAGGACAAGAGGCGGAGAAAATTACCAATCCCCCAGCGCACCTTAAGATGCACCGGAGCCGCCGCCGCTTGGCTGGCCGGAACTGCCAGCCCGTTGTTGAGGTCCACGAAACACAGCGAAGGATACAGCACGCACCACCAGTTGTGCCCCGCCCCGCGACCGAGTACGATCAGCAGGGCTTGATAGCGGCCGGCGGGCAAGATCAGCGTACCGTAGGATTTGGTCGGAAAACTGGTGGTGGTCAGGTGCACGGCGGCGGAATAAGGAGCCCCGTTTTGCTCCAGGACCTTATCGGCGATCGTCCCGAGCTGCTTTTGCTCTCGTTCTAGCTCCGCCCAAGTGGCCTGGCGCGAAGGCAGGCCGACCAAGCGCGGTTCCAAAAACCGCAGTTCCGCGTCCCGGACCTTCAGCTTGACCGCCTGATCGTAGGCACTGTCGGAGTTGGCGATCACTCGAAAGCGGATGACCTGTCCCGGACTGAGCGAAGGCGCCGGCGGGGGTGGCGGAGCTTGATACCACAGGGTCCACGAACTTACTAACGCGACCAGCCAATGGAAAAACGCGCTCATACCCACTTCCTCATGTGGTTTAGGGCCGCCTTTTCCAGCCGCGAGACTTGGGCTTGGCTGATCCCGATCTCCTCGGCCACCTCCATTTGGGTCTTGCCATCGAAGAAGCGCATGGTGAGGATCATCTTCTCGCGGTCAGAGAGGCGACGCATGGCTTCGCGAATCGCGATGCCCTCCAACCAATGCTTGTCTTGATTCTTCTCGTCGCTGATTTGGTCCATGACATAGATCGGGTCGCCGCCATCGTGATAGATTGGCTCAAATAAGGACATCGGCTCCTGGATGGCGTCGAGTGCGTAGAGGACCTCCTCCCGCGGTACGGCCAGCTCCTCAGCGATCTCGCTGATCGTCGGTTCCTTGGCATAGCGGTGGACTAGGCCATCGCGCACTTGCAGCGCCTTGTAGGCGATGTCGCGCAGAGAGCGGCTGACCCGAATCGGATTGTTATCCCGCAGATACCGCCGGATCTCCCCGATAATCATCGGCACCGCGTAGGTGGAGAACTTCACGTTCTGGCTGAGGTCAAAGTTGTCGATGGCCTTCATCAGGCCGATGCAGCCCACCTGAAACAGGTCGTCACTCTGCTCTCCGCGATTTTGAAACCGCTGGATGACGCTGAGGACCAGCCGCAGATTGCCGTTGATCAGCTCCTCCCGCGCTTCTGGATTCCCCGCTTGCATGGACTGAAACAATTCCCGCATCTTGGCGTTGGTCAGAACCGGTAGCTTGGCCGTGTTGACACCTGGGATTTCGACTTTGTTGAGTGGCACGCCTTGACTCCCCTCCTCCAAGCCTTCTGGCCCGACACCTGGAAGTATGGCCAAGGAGAGACGGGGCTATACGGGGAATTTACAAATATTGGAAGTTCAGAGGCGTGCGCAGCCAGCGCCCGAGGCACTGGCCTTGGGTCGGATGGACGAAAAACGCGGCCCCTCAAGGTCGACGGGAACACCCCATGGGGCTCACCTCGACCCGAATAAGCCGCGCCGACCGCCGCGCCCTCCGAGATCATCGAGGCTCAGCACCGTCGCGCCAGAGGTTTGCTGGAGCGAGAGACGGGGGCCAAAACCGACTGAACGTTACCCTCCGATCGACTACACCAAGGCCCACACCCAGAGAGCGGTGGCAAAAATCCCATCACACAGCAAGAGGCGCAAGGCCCAGAACACGATCCAACCGACTCCGCGTAGGAACCCCAGGCACCCTCCTCCCAGGCTTCGGCCTAAGGCCCAGCGGGGATGCTGCCCAGTTTAAGGAGCGGCTCGGCGTCGCTCGGCCGAGGGCGAATCTCCGCGGACCTCGCCGCCAGCCCTAGATTTCACCCAACCGATTCGGGCACCGAGGCGATACAGCTCCCCGGTGCCCGGGTTCGGATAACGCCTACTGGCGCCGGTAGCCGCGCTGGGCCAAAAGCTCATCCACCCAGCTGCGGTCAAGCGTGCCAGCTTCTAGCGCCGCCAACACCTTCTCCTCGTTGCGACGTAACTGTTCGATGCGAGCAATCAGCGACTCCGCCTCATCCCGCGGCACCACCACCACGCCGTCGCCATCGCCTACGATCAGGTCACCCGGATGGACGATCGCCCCCCCGATCTGCACCGGTACGTTGATGGCGCCGGGGCCATCGCGGAACGGCCCCCGGTAGGTTACCCCGCGGGCGTAGACGGGAAAGCCCAGCGCCCGGAGGCCGTCGCTGTCGCGCACGGCTCCGTCGATCACCACCCCGACACAGCCCTGCCGGCGGGCCACCCGCACCATGATCTCCCCCATCAAGGCATGGGTGGTGACACCCCCTCCGTCCACCACGATCACGTCGCCGGGGGCGCAGAGATTAACCGCCTTGTGGACGATCAGGTTGTCGGTAGGGCGAGTCTTGACCGTCAGCGCCCGCCCCACCATGATCCCGTGGTCGCTCAGCGGGCGAATCTCGCCGCTCACCGCCCAGATCCGGTCCATCGCATCGGAGATGAGCGTGGTGGGAAATTGCCGATAGGCCGCCAGCACGTGGTCTGGCAAGCTGCGCACGCTGGGAAGAATCTGAAACCCATTGGACATCTGCTAACCCCTCCTCCTTTCCGCTTGACTGCTCCTCACTCCGGCAACGGCTTGCCCTTGGTCTCCGGGAAGAAGAAGGCCACCACGATCCCCAGGAGGTAAATCATGCCCACGCTGGTGGCCGC
>JAIMAE010000055.1 GCA_023512105.1 Bacillota bacterium
GACCCTCCGGAAGACCAGCACCTCCGTCTGGTAACGGACGGATACCGGGAATAAATTGCTATGTTCTCGGCAACGGTGGGCACTGGAAGGGATTTTGGTCCTCTGAATGTGACAGGGGTCAGTCGGTGACCGCGGTTCCGCAGCCTGGCGAGATCGCCCTTGAGCCTGGAAGTACACCTCAGAACCGAACGACAGCGTCCAACAACAGGAAGTGGCAGGGCCCACCTCCGGGGGCGTAAGGGGGCCCCGCCAACCTTCGACTCCTAGTCACCTGCCTCAGTCCCGTCGACGGGGGAGACCCCTTCGCGAGTTGAACCTTTCGCGTTAAGGTAAGGCTTGGCTGAGCCACACAGGGCGCAACCGCACAGCGGCGCCTGGACGCATGCGCGGTCGATACCAACTGCGCGGAGGCTATACGGGCAGCGTTCCCAGACGCCCCTCGAGATCCTGCAGCAGGTGCGCTCCATCGACCCCGTCGACCCAGCGGTGATCCACCGTCAGGGAAACCGGCAGGCGGTTCTCCTCCAGCGCCCCAATTCCGAGGATGGCCACCGCCGGGGGCAGGAGGACCGGCGTGAAGTACTCGATCCCCCACGGGCCCAGGTTGGTCAGAGCAAATGTCGGCTCGCCAAACCGCAGACCCTGGAGGTGGCCACGCCGCACATTCTCGGCGATCTCCTCTATCCGCTCCCGCCAGTCGGCCACCGTCCGACAGGCACTGCCCTCGATAACAGGGGCCATTAGGCCGCGGTCAGTCTGGACGGCCACGGCCAGCACCAGCTCCGTTGCCGGTTCGAAGCCCTCTGCGCGAAGACGCCCAAACAGCCGTGGATGGGCCGGCAGGAGCTGGCTTAAGGCCCAGGCTAAAGCAGCCTGCACACCGACTGCGCGGGTGCCTTCAGGGACGGACAACCGTCGATGCAAGGTAAAGGGGAGCGCCCCCGGATTGGTAAGGTTTCGAATCAACACCTGGCGCTCGCGGGGGTAAGGGAGGAGAGCAGGGCCGGAGGCGCTTTGCTCGGCCGCGAAGGCATCGATGTCTGCCCGCGTCAGCCGCTTGTTGGGAAATCGTCGGGCGACGGCCGCCAAGTCGACCCCGCGCTCCTCGGCATAGCGGCGCACGGCGGGCATTACCGGGATGAATGCAGCCTCGCGTTCCGACTCCGGGGCAGCGGTCTGGGCGGGAGGTGGTGTCGGCGACCAGACCGTGCCTGGCGGCAGGATCTCGGCCACTGGCTCCCCGGGACGAAAGACACCGTTTTCGGGCACGAGTTGCCGCAGCACCCCCTCTATCGGCGCCTCGACCTCCACCGTGACCTTGTCGGTCATCGCCTCCGCGATCACCGCCCCAGCCCGGACGGTTGCCCCGTCGTTGTACATCCAGTGGGTGAGCACTGCCTCCGCATCGGCTTTGTCGCTGAACGCCACCGTCACCGCTCGACCTTCTACCCCCGCCATCTTACGCGCCTCCCTACCCCAGATGGATGTTCGTCACCTAACGGCGTTACCCCAGAAGTTCGCGCGCGGTCTGCACAATGCTCTCGACGCTGGGGTAGACCGCCTGCTCAAGCGGACGAGCGTACGGAATAGGCACGTCTGGCACGGCAAGTCGCCGGATGGGCGCTTCGAGGAAGTCGAGCGCTTCCTCGGCGCATATCGCGGCGATCTCCCCGCTCATCCCGAACGAGCGATAATCCTCGTCGATGATCACCAGCCGGTGAGTCTTCCGCACCGAGGTCAACACCGCCTCCTTATCGAGAGGTACCAAGGTGCGAAGGTCGACGACCTCGGCCCGGATACCGTCCGCGGCCAACTGACGGGCTGCTCTGACCGCCCGCGGGACCGTGGCGCCTATCGTGACCAGGCTGATGTCAGCGCCCTCCACTACCACGTTGGCCTGGCCGATAGGTATGGTGTACGGCTCCTCCGGGACATGGACCTCCGCCAAATCGTCGGACGGCATCCACCCTAGACCCATCAGACCCTTGTGGAAGAAATACATCACCGGATTGTCGTCACGGATTGCAGAGATCATGAGGCCCTTGGCATCGTAGGCATTGGACGGCACCACGATTTTCAGGCCGGGCACGTGCGCGAATAGGCCCCACAGCGTCTGGCTGTGTTGGGCGGCGTCGTTGTATCCGCCCCCCACCGCGCACATCAGCACCACCGGGTGGGTGAACTGGCCGCCCGACATGTAGTGGTTCTTGGCCAAGTGATTATAAATCTGGTCCATGGCCACGCCGAAGAAGTCCACGAACATCAGTTCAACGACAGGCCGCAGACCTTCGGCACTTGCTCCGATGGCCGCGCCAATGAACGCGCTTTCGGAGATCGGGGTGTCGATAACCCGGTCGGGGCCAAAGCGGGTATAGAGGCCTTGAGTGGCTCCAAAGATGCCGCCGTAAACGCCGACGTCCTCCCCCCATACCAGCACCCTCGGGTCGCGCTCCATCTCCTGGGCGAGGGCCTCGCTGATAGCCCGAGCCATAGTCAGTTTTCGCATCGTCTCGGTCGCCATGTTTCCGCCTCCCCCGCTCACTCCGCGAACACGCCGACGAAAGCGCTGCGAGGATCTGGATCCGGCGCTTCGCGAGCAAACCGGATCGCCTCCTCCACCTCCGCCGCTACCTCATCTCGGATTCGGGCAACCCCCTCAGCGTCCAGTATCCCGTGATCCGCAAGCCACCGCTCGAACCGGAGAATGGGGTCTTTCCTCCGCCATTCTTCTTTCTCCCCCGCCTTGAGATACACCTCGGGGTCTCCTTGGAAGTGGCCGTACAGTCGCGTGGTGTCGATCTCTAGCAAGCACGGGCCGCCTCCGGCACGGGCACGCGCGATAGCTTCCCGCGCCGCCTCATCCACCGCCAGCACGTCGTTCCCGGCCACGTAGGTCCCCGGAATCCCGTAGGAAGCCGCGCGGTCGCTGTTTTGCGCTATGGCGGTGGAGACACCCTTCGGCACGGAGATGGCGTAATGGTTGTCTTCGATGACGAACACCACGGGCGCCTTCCAGAGGGCCGCGAGGTTGAGGCTTTCGTGGAAGGTACCTTGGTTGGCTGCTCCCTCGCCCGCGAACGCCACGGCTACGCGGTCGCTACCACTGCGCCGAAACGCAAGCGCCGCCCCCACCGCTGGGGGAAAGCCGGCGCCGACGATCCCCGAGCAGCTGAAATGGGCGGCGGCGTCGAATAGATGCATATGGCCGCCCTTGCCTCCCGAAAGGCCGGCGGCCTTGCCGAAAATCTCGGCGGTCATCCGCTTCAGGTCCACGCCCTTAGCGATGGCGATGTGATGCGGGCGGTGCGGCGCCGTCACCGCGTCGTCAGGACGGAGGTGAGCGCACACCCCCACCGCCACCGGCTCTTGGCCAGCAGCAAGGTGCATCTCACCGGGTACCGGCCCGGCGGCGATGTTAAAGAGCGGCGACTTTCCCTCGGCGTACACCTCGGCCAGCCGGTCCTCGTACCGACGGATCAGACACATCGTCCGGTACATCGAAAGGTACCGCTGCGTATCCATTCCAGTCCCCCTTCCCTCCGCCGCCCTAATCAGGGCGACCGTCTGCGCTTTAAGCGTCAAGAATCCACTGCCTAGAAAATGCTGCCAACTTGGCGGTTCGGTCTACCTTGTCTGAGGGAAGAATCATGCCTTAACATGGAGCATTCTGATATATTGACTAAGGTTCAACCCTTGAAGACCCGTGCCGCCTTACTCATCACGGCTCTTGCCTAGGACCCTCATGGCGCCAAGGGACTTTCCTCGTCTGCTCCTTTGGCTCCGGAACACTGGCTTGTCTTTCCAATTTATGGACCAGAAATTATCAGAGTGCTGTTGGGATGTCAACCGCCGAAGGGCTCTATTTCAAGGACCGTTGGGTCAATCAGGCCATAGGTCCACCGCTGAGCGTTAGCGCCTGAGCTCCAATGCCCCGATCCATCCTCCCCTGGGCCGCGAGCCGTGTCCTTGGCCGGGTTCGACCGGCCCACCGGGAAGGTGAGTACCGCTAGGCAATGGTCGGAGTCGGCCAGGTTAAACCACCTGGGCGGCGTCCTCGAGCCCACCCGGCCCGTCTCCCACCCCCATCGCACGGGAGTGGAGCTCATCCGTGCCCGGATCTGGGCCTTGATGCACGCCTCCCACCACGACCATGGGCCCTCTTCAGCTCTTTTTGACGCCGCTCTTCTCCTTGGCTTGCGGTTGCGGCTATCCTGGATCAAAGAAGCCGGCGGCACGTCTAAGGAGGACTCATTCATGCGGTGGCTTTGGCTTGGATTGGGAGCATTGGTTCTGGCCGTTTTGGGCTTTCGCTACGAGCGGCCAATCCCTCCACCGCAGGCCATCCCGCGCTCCCTTCCGCTACCGGAGGTTGCCCTTTCCGCCCTGCCCTGGCCTCCTAGCACTGAAGCGGCGGTGGCGATTCCCGCCTTGCACTGGGAGGTGGCATATGGTCCGTCCCGGCCGATTCCGATTGGCAGTCTGACCAAGATGATGACCACCTACCTGCTGCTCCAGCGCCACCCGCTGGCGGTGGGAGAGCAGGGCCCGGCCTTGGTCGCCAACGCCGCCGATGCCCAAGTCTGGCGGCAGGATCTGGCCACCCAGCAGTCGGTGGCGCCGGTGTTTCCCGGCATGCGCATCACCGAGCTGGAGATGGTCCAGGCATTGATGGTGGCCTCCGCCAACAACATCGCCGCCATGGTGGCCCGATGGCTTGCCGGCTCTCCGGGCGCCTTCGCCCAAGTGATGAACCAGACGGCAGGCCAGCTGGGGTTGCGCCACACCCACTATGTGGGGCCAAGCGGCCTTAACCCCGGCAACGTCAGCACGCCTCAAGATCAGATCCGGCTGGCCGAGGTGGCCATGCAAAACCCGGTTTTCGCCCAGGCCGCCTCGCTTTCCTCGATGGCTTGGCCAGCCGCTCCGCACACCTTGTTCAATTACAACTTCATAGTCGGTCAAGACGGCATCGATGGGGTGAAGACCGGTTCGACCACGGTGGCCGGCGCCTCGTTTGTCTTCTCCGCCCCCCGGCGCCTCAACGGCCTTACCCTCACCGTCTATGGAGCCATCTTAGGCCAACATCCCCAAGGATCGCGCTCGCAGTTGCAATTGGTGTTGTCGGAGGGACGAAGCTTGCTCGACGCAGTCAGCGCCGACCTGCGCCCGCGTCTCGTGCTTCGCGCCGGGGACCAGGTAGGGGAGCTGAAATACCCCTGGGGCGCTACGGTGCCGCTGCTGGCCGCGCAAGACTTGCGCCTACCCACCCTGCCCGGCCTTCACTGGACCGAGACCCTAAGCTGGCAATCGCCCCAGGGAACGCTCACCGTCTCTTCCGGCTCGTTGTCCGCCGTCATCCCGGTGCGGGCGGCCGGCTCGCCGCCACCGCCTCCCATCTGGTGGCGGATTCGGCGATGAGGTCATCCCCCTCCCCCATCTGCGAAGAAAACCGGTAAACTGAAAAAAGAAAAGGGGATATGCTTTGGCCGGCGGGCGCAATCCGGCGCGACAACACAGGGGGTGTGTGGAGTGTCATCGTTATTGGAGGCCCGAGACACCTTCGCCGCCATCGAGCGGGCCTGGGAGCGGGGCCAGAAGGCGGCGTTGGCGATGTTAATCGGGGTGCGAGGCTCGGCCTACCGGAGACCCGGAGCCAAGATGATGATGGCCCAGGACAACCAGATGTTTGGCACCCTAAGCGGCGGCTGCCTGGAGGGAGACCTCTACCAGCGCGCCGAGACGCTGTGGGATTCCGGGAAGGCCCTCACCGTGGAATACGATCTGACCGAAAACGACATGTGGGGGCTTGGCATCGGCTGCAAGGGGGCCGTCGAGATCCTGGTCACCCCGGTCGAACAAGACCAGCCCTTCTGGCGCGAGACCTTTGCCCGGGTGGCCCGCCTCGAACCGTTGGCCTGGGCCAGCGAGTTGCCGCAAGGGCGCCTGGTGGCCTTAAGCCGGGATGGGGAGACGTGGGGAGAGGCGCTCACCCCGGCGCTGCGGCAGGCGCTGGAACACGCCCTGCGGGAGACGACCCGGGCCGAGGTGAAGGAAATCGATGGACGGAAGTGGGTGGTCGACGCCCTGCTCCCTCCTGACCCGCTGGTGGTGGCCGGTGCCGGGCACGACGCGGTTCCGGTGGTCGCCCTGGCCGCCCAGGTGGGTTTCGAGGTAACCGTCCTCGACCCGCGCCCCGCCTTCAATGGGCCCAATCGCTTCGCCACTCCCGGGGTGCATTTCTTGGTTGCCGAGCCGGAGACCGTCTCCCCCGAGACGGTGAGCGGCCGCTGGTGGGTGATCATGAACCACAACCAGCGGCGCGACGAGGCGGCTTTAAACCTGGCGATCGCCTCCAATCCGCGTTGGATCGGGGTGCTCGGGCCACTCTCGCGGACCCGGGAAATGCTGGCCAACATCGGCCATCAGATGGACGACGGGCCGATTGTGGCCCCCGTAGGCCTGGATCTGGGGGCTGAGGCTCCGGAAGAGGTGGCGGTCAGCATCGTGGCCCAATTGATGGCAGAGCGGGCCGGCCGCCAGGCCGAGCCGCTAGCCGGGCGGGAGAAGATCCACCAGCGCGGGTAGTCCGGAGAGCGCCTCGGGGGCCGGAAGCAACTGCGTCACCGGCCCCACCACAATGGTCGCCGGCGCCTCAATCCCGACACGCCGGCAGGCTTCCGGCAACTCGGACAAGCTCGCCCGTACCGAGCGTGCCCCCGGCCAGCTGGCGCCACTGACCACCGCGGCCGGGGTCTCGGCGGGGCGTCCGGCTGCAAGGAGCTGGGCCACCAGCTGGTCGAGATGCTCCACGCCCATCAAGATGACCAGGGTGTAGTCGGAATGCGCCCACTCGGCGAGCGAAGGCGCCGCTCCCCCGGCCTGGGTGCCGCTGACGATGACCACTCCGCGACTGACCCCGCGGAAGGTCACCGGGATGTGGCCCAGGGCCGGCGCTGCCAGGGCCGCGCTGACTCCCGGCACCACCTCCCAGGGAATGCCGGCGGCCTCCAGCGCCAGCGCCTCCTCTCCACCTCGCCCGAAGAGAAAGGGGTCGCCGCCTTTGAGGCGAACGATGGGGCCGTACCCCTCTTGGCACAATTTCACCAACAGGCGATGGATCGCCTCTTGGCGGTAGCCCTGGCCGTTCCGACCCTTGCCCACCGACTGCACCAGTCGGGCCCGCCGGGCGTAGTTGAGAACGGAGGGATGGACCAGCCGGTCGTACAAGACCGCGTCTGCCTCTCCCAGCAGCCGCACCGCCTTTAGGGTCAGGTAGTCGGGATCCCCAGGCCCCGCTCCCACCAGGTAGACCGGTCCGCCTTTCATGCTCCTCCCCCCTTCAGCCGCTCGGCCAACCACTGCTCCACCCGTGCTCGACGTTCCTCCGGGGGCCAACTCTGGCGCAGTCGGCCTAGCGTCTCTGTCCACTCTCCCCAAGCCGGTGGAAACTGCTCTTCCAGCCGCCTCCGAATCCAGCGGGCCAAGGCCGGCGAACGGCCAGAGGTTGAGACGGCTAAGATTAAGGGGCCTCGGCGCACCTGGGCCATGGCCAAGAAGTCGCTGGCTTGGCCGTCGTCGGCTACGTTCACCAGCGCGCGGCAAGCCTTGGCGAACTGGGCGAAGCGCGCGTTTTCCGCCGGATCCGAGTGAGCCAAGACCACCAAATGAAAGGCGGCCAACTCATCGCCACCGGGAGGCTGGGAGAGCAGGCTAAGCGCCCCCGCCTGCGCCCATTGGCGAATGGACTCATTAGGCTCCTCGGCCCAGACGGCCAACCGGCCTGGCGAGGCGGCGATGAAGGCTTGGCACTTCTCCTCGGCCAGCTGCCCGCCGCCCACCACCAACACCGCCAACTTTTCCAAGTCCAGCGCGACCGGATAGTAGCCCATGGTCCCTCTCCCTTCAGACCTTCAGGGCGGCCAAGGCCTGCGCTCCCTCGCGCTGGTACCAGTCCCCGAACGACTCTCCTGCTCTTCTCCCCAAGGCATAGGCCTGCAAAAGCGGGGCCAACGTCGGCACCAGCTCGGCCAAGGCCACCCCATCTTTCCACAGCTCGCCCAGCCTGGTCCCGCTCTGGGTGCCGCCTAAATAAATGTTGTAGCGGCCCGGCCCTCTTCCGACCAACCCGATCTCAGCGGTAAAAGGACGCGCGCAGTTGTTGGGGCACCCGGTCATGCGCACGGAAATCGGCTGGTCTGACAACCCCAGCCGCTCACATTCCCGGCTCAGCGCCCTCAGCACGTCCGGAAAGACCCGCTCGGCCTCGGTCAAGGCCAGCCCGCAGGTGGGCAGTGCCGGACAGGCCATTGCGTGCCGCAGTACCGGTGGGAGGCGATGGGCTCGCGGCTCCACCCCGTACTCAGCCAAAATTGCCTCCACCTTGGCCAGATCCGCCTGCCGCAGGTCGGTCAGGAGCAGATTTTGCTGGGGAGTCAGGCGCACTCCGGGACGATAGCGGGCGACGACCTCGCGCAGCCCGGTCCGCAGTTTCACCGCCGCGGTATCGACGATGCGGCCGTTTTCGATCCAAAGGCCGAGAAACCCCTGCTCGCCATCCTGCGGATGCCACCCCAAGTGGTCGTCCAGCGCCTCCCAGCTCAAGGGGCGGGAAGGAAGAAAGCGAAAGCCCATCCGCTCTTCGACGACTTGGCGAAACCGCTCAATCCCCCAAGATTCGATGAGGTACTTCATGCGCGCGTACTTGCGGTCGCTGCGATTGCCGAAGTCCCGTTGCACGGTGACAATGGCCTCTACCGCTGCCACCAGTCGATCTTCCGAAATCTCCCCCAGCACCTGAGCCAGGGCGGGGTGGGTGGCCGCCACCCCGTGCGACTTCCCTAAACCCCCTCCGGCCAGGATGGTGTAGGCCTCGATCCCCTCCCCAGAGGGAGTGGGATGGGCCACGATCCCGATGTCCTGGCTGTAGACGTCGATGCAGTTGTGCCCAGCCAGGGTGATGCCGGTCTTAAACTTGCGGGGAAGGTAGGTCGGACCGTACAGCGGCTCAGACTCCGCCTCCCAGGCCCACACCCGTTCCTGGTCCATCCAGAGCTCGACGTAGGCATGCGACCGCGGTTTGAGATGGCGGGAGAGTTCTACCGCTCGTGCTTGCATCGCTCGCTGGGCCCCGGACGTCGCCGGCGCTGGGCAGGCGGTGAGGTTACGCTCGACATCTCCGCAGCCCGCCCAGGTGGTCACCAGGTGTTGGTTGAGGGTACGAATCAACGGCTTGAGTTGGGTCTTGTGCACCCCGTGAAACTGGATCCCCTGGCGGGTGGTGATGCGAAGGCTTGGGATGCCCAGCGCCTCGGCCGCCTGGTCCATGGCCAGGTACTGTTCGGCGGTTAAGATCCCTCCCGGAATGGCCGCTCGCACCATGAAGCTGTATGCGGGGGGGCGTCCTTCGGCTTTCCGCGCCCGCCGTTGATCTCGGTCGTCTTGGGCGTAGACCCCATGAAACTTTAGCAGCTGATATCCTTCCTCGCTGACCGTCTCCGAGGTGGGATCGGCCAGCTCCTCGGCGAGATGCCCGCGGAGCAACTCGCTACGAGCCTTGATCTCCTCCACCTTGCTCGGCTTCTCAGCCATACCCGCCCCTCCTACACTAGATTGCCTATTATTATACTCATATTGATATGATATTCCAACCAGCGGCGCGTCTATCAACGCCGGCGGATAGATTACCCAGCCGACAAACCCGGTTTCGTGGCTTCCGACCACCCGCCCGGGCAGCCCCCCGGTTCCCCCGGGCACCCCCCGGTCTTGGGGAAAACCCGGGTCGGGCGCACTCGAAACCGAATCTGTGAACGCCCGACCCGCCCGAGAAATCCTCCTGTGTTCGGTTATCCCGCGCCCACCCGGCCGTTTGCCTCCAGCAACCACAGATATTGGTCAAGACCGCGCGAGACTTCGGGGAAGAGGTCGGGCCCACCGCTCAGAAGGCCGGAGCTGCCCCTCTGGAGGTTGTCAGCGGTGTTGTGGGAGAGAGCCTCCCTCCAGGACCGGCCCCCCGGGGATATCCCCCCGCGGGCGCTGTGTCGGTGCCTCGATAACCCGAACCCACCGCGCCCGAGGGCCTTGGCCCGTCTTTCGGCCGCCGGTTGGGTAAGCGCCAGCCGATGCCATGTCCGAGGAGCCGGAGCGGCCGAGGGCGGAATCGTCATCACAGGGGCAGCGTCCCGGCAGCCACAAGACGGTACTTTATGGAGCGTCACTCACCTCCTTCCCACCGATGGTGAGCCACGAGGAACTGCCGCGACCAGCGCGGTGAGAAGGCCTGGAGGGAAGCCGGCCGCTCGCGCCAGGCCTTACCTTTTCCCCGCAAGCGCGCGATTTAGGCCCGGCTTGGCGCCCGCGCGGTCTTGGACCCCGGCAGTCCAGCCGGAACTCTGCCCTAGGACAACCAATCAACGGCGGCTTTACCGCTAAGGGTTTAATGCCTACCGAGAGAGCCGCTACGACGGCGTTTTTCCGCTCGGTCAGGCCCGCATCTAGGCCTCCCCGCCGGTGCCCGTCCGGACGGCCAGGGGCCTGATGAATGGTCATGCATGGCGCTCCAAAGTCATCGGATCCCCAGGCGTTGCAGTCGAGGCAACACCTCCTGGCAGAAGTAGGGCAACTCGTTGAGGTAGTTGACCAGGCCCAAGGCCACCCCGGCGATCCCGGTGGAGGCAATCTGGGCCAAGCCCTGCGCCACGTCGTCCGGGGTTCCGATTAGCGGCCAGCCGTGATGGCCCGCAGCCCAAGCGGCCAGCGATTCGGCATCTTCGTTGCGCAGCCGCCCCCGCTGGGCCATCGCCTCCTCGTCACGGTTCTCCACCGCGTAGTAGTGCAGATATTCCTCCGCCTCCCTGCGGGTGGGACGACATACCACATAGCCGGTGGTGTACACGTCGACTTCTCGCCCCAGAGCCCGGGCCCGCCCGCGGATGTCGGCCACCAAGGCCTTGGCGTCATCTGGGTTGCGCACCGAGGTAAAGAGGCAATCCACGACTTCCACCGCAAACTGGCGTCCTTCCGCCGAGCGGCCGGCGTTCATCAATATCGGTTCCGTTCCCTGGTACAGCCGAGGCGTGCATCGCGCCCCGCGAATCGTGTAGTACTTCCCCTCAAAGTCGACCAAATCCTGCGAACGCCACAACTGGCGGACGACCGTGATCCACTCCCTCCCCTGAGCGTAGCGTTCCGACTCTGGCCGCTGGTTTCCGCCGAACATCGCGAACTCCTCAGGGTTCCAACCGCACACGATGTTCAGACCCAAGCGACCGTGGCCAAACTGGTCAGCTGTCGCCATTTGCTTGGCGGCCAGCACCGGGTGGACCAGAGAGACGTGAACGGTGGCAAAGACGGTGATTCGGCGGGTGACGGCCAAAATTCCGGTAGCCCACGCCAAGGTCTCAAACGAGTACCCGTTGGGGTCGGTCCGCCCGCCGTAGCCGCGCCAGCGGGCAATCGGCAACAGGAAGTCGATCCCCCCGGCGTCGGCCACCTGAGCCAGTGCCAACGTGTTGTCCCCGTCCGGAATCCAGCGTTCTGGCACGGTGGTCATGGTGAGGCCGGAGGAACAATTGGCGCCAAACAGGCCGATTTTAAACCGTTCGGGGTCCGATAAGGTGTGGGTAGGCCGTTTCACCGGATTCTTCCCTCCTGAAGGCAACGCTGTGTCAAACCCATAAAAGCGGCTAATACCTGGCCATCGCGTGGGTACCGCCGTCCCCCTCGCCGTCGGCCCCGGTCGTCGATCGCCGCACTCCCAGCCGCTCCAACCGGGGCATCACCTCATCGCAAAAATAGGGCAACTCGTCGAGGTAGTTGACGAACCCCAGTGCGAGTCCGGCATACCCGGCGCGATGTACCCGCGCCAAGATCTCGGCCACCCGGTCGGGATCCCCCACCGCCGGAAACCCGCCGTGACCGGCGGCCCACCGCGCCAGACGGGCGTTGGTGTCCCCTTCGCTGGGGTTGATGGTCCGGAATTTTTCCAGGGAGGCCTCGTCGCGGTGTTCCACCGCGTAGTAATGGAGGTAGTCCTCCGCCTCTTTCTGGGTGGGTCGGCAGACCACGTAGGCCACCGAATAGACGTCGATCGGCCGCCCGACGGCGGCCGCCCGACGGCGGACATCGGCCACCACCTGGTCCGCGGTGTCCAGGTTTTCAATACCGGTAAACAGGCAGTCCACGGTCTCCACGGCAAATTGGCGCCCCGCCTCGGATCGCCCGGCGTTCATGGTGATCAGCTCGGAACCGGCGTAGGGTTTGGGGGTACAAACGGCCCCCTGCAGGTCGAAGTACCGGCCGTGATAGTCGAAGGGCTCGGACTCCGCCCACAGCCGCCGGATGATCTCGTACCACTCCCGGCCGTGGGCATAGCGGTCCGCCTGGGCCCGGTGGGAGCCCCCGAACATGGCAAACTCCTCGGGGTTCCAGCCGCACACGATGTTGAGCCCCAGCCGCCCGCGCCCGATGTGGTCGATGGTAGCCAGCTGCTTAGCCGCAAACACCGGGTGCACCAACGGCGCGTGGACGGTGGCAAACACCGTAATCCGTCGGGTGGCGGCGAGCAGGCCGGCCGCCCAGGCCAGCGTCTCCAGGGAATAGCCGTTGGGGTCGGTAAGCCCGCCGTATCCCCGCCAGCGCGCAATCGGCAGGAGGAAATCGAGGCCTCGGGCGTCGGCCAACCGGGCCAAGGCCAGGTTGTGCTCCCAGCTAGCGTCCCATCGCTCCGGCACCATGGTCATGGTGATGCCGGCGGAACAGTTGGCCCCGAACAAGCCCAGTTTGAGTTGCCGATCGTCGGCGAGGGTGGTGGTGGCACGCTTCATTGCACCGGTCACGCTCCTTGCATAACGCTACTGGAATATTCTGCCGCCCGCGCCGAGCCCCGCGCGGAGCGGCACAAAGAGGATCTCCTTCTCAGCCCACCGAGGTGGTGATCGATCATCCGCACTGTCGTGGGCGGCTTAGGCTAGGACAGCATCGCCGACGACCTGGGGGGCGGAGGGACCAATTCCGCGATCGGACGAACCCGGACGAACACCCCCACCGTGAGGCCCGCCGCGGCCATCACCGCCGCCGCCAACAGGAAGGGAAGCACAAACTGGTGGGTGGCCTGGACCAGAAATCCGGTGATGATGGGCGCCAGCAGCGCCCCCAGGATGCCCCAGAACTGCATGAAGCCGGCGATCGTGCCGGCCTGTTTGGCCGAAATGTCGCTGACGATCATGAAGTAGGGCTGGACGAAGAACTGGAGCGCCGCGTTGGCGACCACGATCATGGCCACCACCAGCGCCGTGGAGGCTGAGAAGGTGGCGATCAAGATGGTGACCACGTAAGTCGACGCGCCGGCCATGATCAGCGCCTTGCGATGCCATCCGCCTCGAGTGTAGCCGCGGCGGGCCAGCCCGTCGGACACCCAGCCGGCGGAAATCGCAGCGAAAAACGCCACCACAAACGGCAAGGCGCTGAGGACCCCGGACTCCACCAAGGGAATGTGGCGGTACTGGTTGAAGTACACGGGTAGCCAGGTCAAGAAGAGGTACTGACAGTAGGGCAGGGCGAAGTACGACACCATAAACGCCCAAAGCCGGCCATTGCGCAGCAGAATCCGCAGAGGAACGTCGGACTCATCCGCGCGACGGCGGATCTCCGCTCGGGCCGCATCGTCTAGCTCGGCAGTGCCGGCCCAGGAGAACGGGGCGTGCGAGCGGGTGTATTGCCACCAAAACAGCGCCACCAGTACCCCCGCGCCGCCGAAGACCACAAACATGGCCGGCACCCCCACCGCCTTGGCCAACAACGCCCCAAATACGGTGCCGGCGGCGGGTCCTAAGCTGGCACCCGACTGGACAAACGCCAGCTGCTTGCCGCGGTGCGCGGTGGAGCCGACGACCCGGGCAATCAGGGACGTGGTGGCCAGAATGTAGGGAGCCTCAAAGATCCCCACCAGCACCCGGATCACGCCGGTCAAGGTTAAGAGCGTAGGGGCTACCGGGGTAAGGGCGGTGAACAGCGACCAACCTCCGATGGAGATGCCGATCACCCGCTGAGGCCCCGCCCGGTCGGCGATAATCCCGCCAAACGGTTGATTGAGGAGATAGCCCAAGGTAAAGGCACTGGACATGATGCCGATTAAGGCCGGCCCCCAGTGCAGCGTGCGATGCCAAACCGTAACCGCAATGGCAAAATTGGAGCGATCGGCCCACAGGATCACATCCGCGAAAAACATCGTCGCGATCGCCAAAACCCAATTGGGCGCTGGCCGACCCGGCATGGAATCCCCCTCCTTCTCGTGCATTGACTGGGAACGCGGTCAGACGATTGCTGACCACAGGTCAATCCCATCGGCCCTCGTTGCGGCCCTCTCGCCAGAAGAGATGGCCCACCCCGCCCGTGTTGCACTAACTTTCCCGATTCCCCATCTAGACCTATTAGCAGCAATATAGCATACATAGAGAACATTGGGCCGCGCCTCTCGGCCCCCCGGGGGATGGAAGAGTAGTCGTCCAATCGCGGACAGCGGGAAGGAATCGCAGGGGCGCAAGCATCCAGGATGGGGTTCTGTGGGCTGGCCTGCCCAGCCGGCCGACGGTCACCTGAGGTTCTTGGAAAAGGCTGAGTCCCTGCAGGCGCAAGCTTAGGGTTGGCCCACTGATCAAGCGGTCAATGGCTTGTATATTTCCAGCACGTATTGAATGAATTTTGTCCGAATCTGATCCAGGTAGGTATGTTTGGGATACACCAGCCTCACCGCTCGATGCGGAACATCGATCAAGGGAATGACGACCAAGCTCGGGTCTTGGATTTGGGTGACGTAGGATTTGGTCATGATTGCGGCCAACGTCTGAATCGACAAGATGAACCGGATCGCCTCCATGGTCGACAACTCCATGATCGGAAAAAGCTCCACCCCGTGGGCGGCCGTGTATTCGTCGATAAACTGGCGCACCAGGTAATGCTTGGGCAAGAGCACCAAGGGAATCGCGGTTAAGTCTTCCAGGCTTGCGCTGGGTACCCCGGCCAGCTTGTGTCCAGCAGAGACGACCAGACAAAACTCTTCATCGAAGAGATGGATGGAGTCGAGGCGAGGGTCCTCGGCCGAGAGAAAAATCACCCCGAGATCCAGGCGATGATTTAACAAGAGATCAATCGTTTCCTCGGACCGCATATCAAAGATAGAGAGCTGGACCTTGGGATGTCGGGCGTGAAACTTGGCGGCGGCTTTCAGCAATAAATGGCCCCCGGCACACCCGACAGAGAGGCTTCCCCGCTGTAATCCCTGCAAGTCCCCTATTTCCGCCTTCGCTTGTTCCAATTCGTAAAACACCCGGCGCGCGTGTTCTAACAGGAGTTTGCCGGCCTGGGTTAAACTCACGCGCCGTCCGGTGCGTTCAAACAACCGGGTGTTCAAGCGCGCTTCCAGGAGTTGAATCTGCGAGCTCAAGGTGGGCTGCGAGATACCGAGCCTCTCCGCGGCTCGGGTGAAATGCAGTTCATCCGCCAACACCAAGAAATACTCCAACAGGCGCAACTCTATCTGCAAAGCCCCACCCCACCTCCGGGCCAAACCCCTATCGACGGCGTTCGATAGACTCCATCTATCAATTTCATAGAAACAATGGCATTGATCCCATGCATAAAGATATTATAGTGGATTTTAAACTCACCAACTTTTGTCGTAGCGGAAAGGACATCTCAATGAGGGATTCTGTTCAGCAGGGAGCAACCTTGCGCACCACCTCCGACCGGTTGATGGAGACGCTCTGTGCCATAGGCGTCGACTACATATTTGCGAACTTGGGAAGCGACCATCCGCCGATCATCGAAGCCTTGGCCAAACGCTCGGCGGAAGGCCTACCCAACCCCAAGGTGGTGGTCTGTCCCCACGAAATGGTGGCGATTAGCGCCGCCCACGGCTATGCCCAGGCCACGGGGCGAGCGCAAGCGGTTTTGGTACATGTGGATGTGGGCACCCAAAACCTCGGGGGAGGGCTTCACAACGCGCTGCGAGGGCGGGTGCCGATGCTGATCCTGGCTGGAGCCTCGCCGGTCACACTGGACGGGGAACTGAGGGGAAGCCGGAACGAATTCATCCACTACCTGCAAGATGTGCCGGATCAACGGGGCATCGTCCGGGAATACACCAAGTGGAGCTACGACCTGCACGTGGGGCACAACGTGGACTTGGTGGTCAAGCGGGCCATGCAAATCGCCAATTCCGAGCCTAAGGGCCCGGTCTACATCATGGCTCCCCGGGAAATCCTCGAGGAAGAACATACCTATTCCGACGCGATTGCACGCGAACTATCGCCGGTGTTGCCTTCGGCCTTATCCCCTGAGCAAGCGCAAGAGATCGCGACAGCGTTAGCCGAGGCCAAGTTTCCGCTGGTGATCACCAGCTATCTCGGGCGCAACCACGATGCGGTGAGAGAGCTCATCGGGTTGAGCGAAGAGTGGGCGATTCCGGTCATCGAAGCAGGTCCAATGTACATGAATTTCCCAGCGGATCACCCGATGCACTTGGGCTACGACGACTTTGTGCAACCCAATCCGTTCTTGCCCAAAGCCGACGTGATCGTGGTCCTCGACAGCGATTTCCCCTGGCTGACCCAGAATTCGACGCGCCAAAGTTCCGCCAAGCTTTACTGGGTGGATGCGGACCCGATTAAGGAGACCATTCCGCTGTGGTACTACTCGGGCCAACAACCTTACCGCGCCGATGCCGGCACCGCCTTGCGGCAGATTCGGCAAGCCCTCTCGGCACTGCGTCGCGATGCGACCGCGCTAGAGCAGCGCAGGCAGGCCATCGCGGCAGAATCCCGCCGCCTGCGCGCGGAATGGGAGAAGGTGGAGTCCATCCCTACTGACCAGGCGATCACCCCCGAGTACCTGACCCGGGTGGTCCGGGAGTTGTGCGACGAGGATACCATCGTCGTCAACGAGACCATCACCAATTACGGGGTGGTCTGGAGACACCTGCGGAACCGGACCCTCGGGAGCTTTTACGGCAGTGGCGGAAGCTCCCTGGGATGGCACGGCGGCGCGGCCATAGGCGTGAAGTTGGCCCATCCCACCAAGACGGTGATCGCCTTGACCGGCGACGGCTCCTATCTCTTCAGCGTGCCGTCCGCCGTCCATTTGACCGCGGCCAAATACGGGGCGCCCTTTTTGACCGTGATCTATAACAACGGCGGCTGGAAGGCCCCCAAAGCCTCGACCCTGGCCGTCCACCCCGATGGGTACGCCCAGCAGCATTCCGACTTCAAGGTCAATTTCTATCCGGACGCCCAGTTGGAGCGGGCGGCCGCGGTCGTGCCGGAAACCTACACCGCCAGCGTGAAGGCGCCCGAGGCCTTAAAAGGGGTGTTGACCGAGGCGCTGGCCCACGTTCGCGCCGGACACTCCGCCGTGGTGAATGTGGTGATCAAGCCGCTCTAGGGACTACATCGCGGGATAGGGCTAGGAAGCGCAAAATCTGTCAAACCGGGGAGTCCGTCTGGCGAGATGTGGTAATCCATCTAACTCGAATGGCTTAAAGAGTGGGGTGTAAATGTCAAGCCTCGATTGTGGGCCTAGGCCTGGACACACGAAAAGCCCGGTAGACCCCGGCATGGTCCATGAGTGGCAGGATCTGGGAACCGTCCGATCCTGCCGTCGCCGAGGAGGCGGTTACCGATGAGACCCGGGACGCACCGAGCGATGCGTCGGGTCGTACGCCCG
>JAIMAE010000274.1 GCA_023512105.1 Bacillota bacterium
GGGTAGTCCTGGGTGGTCGTAGGGGGAAGAAAGATATCGATGACCCTCCCGCCGGGATTGGACGGCAAGTGCAAGGAGTGGGCCTCGCACTCGGCGAATGCAGCCAGCTGCTTTGGCGTCACCACCTGGGGCGCGATGCTTCCACAGGCGGGTACGACGGGCAGGGTGGCGGCAAAGCGCGGGGAGTTGACGCCGTACTGCCTGAGCCCGCCAAAATACTCACTGCTTGCTAAACGCCTGACGAAATCGCTGATTCGCTCGGTTGCCAGACCTGTTCCGGCGAGGTCTCGGTTCCAGTCCGGATCCCAAAAAACGTTGTAAAGAACCGCGTGCGAAAGGGGTTGGGCGAGTGGATCGCCTGCCGGTGGCGCGAGCGCTAACCCGGCGCCTGGAACCAAGGGCCCGACGCCGGCCAGAAGGCTTGCCGTGAACGATGAGAGAGCGAGTTTGGGCAATGCTCTCCGCGCGAAAATCCGTCGCAAAAACTCCATGCGAGCTTAGACCGCCTTATAGCTAGAAAAGTCACATTGTGTAAAAGGCCTAACAAGTATAAGCTTAGGGTTCGCCGACTCGGCGGGGCAAGCCACAGTTTTTGACACCACTGGGATGCAGTGGCGCATTTAACACAGGGTGAAGACGCCAAATAGGCGATGCTGGTAAAGAAGTTCCAGGAATCAAAAGTCCCGCGGGGTCTTGCGGGCGAGGCTGGCGCGCCGGGAGGGATCGAACCTGCGACCTCTTGATTCGTAGTCAAGGGGTTTGGGGGATGGTCGTTCCGCAGGCGGGGTTGCCGACTCCCGATTTCGGCCCGCAAATGGGGACGCCGTGGCGTGGCGCGAAGTCACTAGCCTTGAAAGGATTCCAACGTGCGTAGGAGCAGCCGGAGCTGCCATGGTAACAGGGCGTCCACCGAGGGCCGCAGTCCGCGCCACGGCACTAGCCGCCCAACCGCGTCGGGCTAGGGCCTACAGCGCCTGGGGCCTCCTGAGCCGACGGTCAAAGCAAAAGCCAGGGCATTACGCTACCAACGTGAAACGGCGATCTGGCGTCTCCAGGAGCGGCGGAATGCCTGGATGGCGTGGATGGAAAGTAAAAGGACCATAGTTGTTTATTAGTGGCCGTCGTTGCCTTGGCTGTCTGTCTCCCTAGCCACCGCCGCACCATAAGTCGCAACCGCCCTCGGCCAGCGGTGCCGGCGCCGGGTATCATCTTATCATGAGGCCAACGTCATCCCGCCGCGCTAACGCGCGAGCGTAAAAAGCCCTGCTCGACAGCGGATGTGACCCTCCGCTAGACTGCGGCCGGTAATTATTTAACAACCTCACCAGATCACCGACACCTCAAAGTCTCGAAACACCGGATCCTTGGTGATTAAGGGCAACCCCTCAATGAGGGCCTGAGCAGCCAACACCCTGTCGAAAGGGTCGCGATGGGCCACGTCCAAAAGCCCAGCCTTCAATGCATGCTTGGACAACACGGGCAGTTCCTCAGCCAGAAGTTTTCGGAGACTACCGTGATAGTCTCTAAGCAAAACCTCGGCTTCGGGGAATCTGCCTAGCCTGAACTTGGTTGCAATTTCCCACGCGGTCGCGCTGGATACGAACACTGTCGTGGTGTCGTCCTCCAGCAAGGCACGCGACTCGCGCGATAACTTTTCGGGTTGAGCTACCGCCCAAAGGAACACATGGGTATCTAGAAGAACCTTTACTCCCATGCGTCTAGTTCCTCGTCTGGCAAGGGCTCAAAAAACTTGTCTGGCACTTCTAGCTTAAGAAAGCCTAATGCCCTCTTGGGCCGAGACCCAATACGCACCAGTTTGGCATACGGTTTGCCGTTTTTCGCCACGATAATCTCATCTCCGTACTGGACCTCATCTAGAAGCTTTGACAGATGAGTCTTCGCCTCATGGACGTTTACAATCCTTGGCACAATACTCCCTCCCAAGACTTAGTCCAGTGACTAGACCAAGTATGACATTCAACTCTCCTCGCGTCAACTGGCGATGGTCTTGAGGGGGCGCGAGGAGGCGCTAAAAGACGTGAAACCCAGATGGGTATGATAGCCGAGGCGGAGAACGATAAGCAAATGAGAGTCCTTATTAGCGACTGCGCTGGTAACCCATGGAACCCATTCTTTCCCATCTTCGTTCCTGGTGACGCCTCGTGGTGACGCATGGGGTTGGTAACAGGCGAATGGGCAAACAAAAAGCCCCGCGGGCCTTGATTTCTGCGGGGTTGAAGTGGCGCGCCCGGCAGGGATCGAACCTGCGACCTCTTGATTCGTAGTCAAGCGCTCTATCCTCTGAGCTACGGGC
>JAIMAE010000275.1 GCA_023512105.1 Bacillota bacterium
GCCATGCTCTACGCCACCATCCCCGCCATGTTAAGCTGGCATTCCCCGATCACCGTGCTGGCGATGATGGGCACCGGGTTGGTCTCCGGGGCCGGTCTGGCCGCCGGCCTGGCCGCTCACGGTCCCGCCGCCCCCGCCTCGGCCTTGACCGCGCTTTGGCTCTTGGCCGGATTGGCCGCCCTGGCGGTGGTCAAGGGGCTCCAGATCCACCAGTTCGCCGTGGCCCGACGCTTGCTGTCGGCGGAAAGCGGGACCGGATTGCCGATGGGGCCGTGGCGTCTTCAAGACACCGGCACCAGTCGTCCCCCCTACCGCACCCAGACTCAGGTCTGGCCGGGGATCAGCCCTTCCACCCGGCTGTGGGCCAACCTCGGCTTCTACCTCTTCTTGATTGCCCTGCCCGCGGCCAGCTCCGCCCTCACCTTGATCCAGCCGGGCGCCATCACCTTGGTCGGGGCGTTGTCGCTAATCGCGGGCGTGCTCTTGGAGCGCTGGATGTTTTTCGCCGATGCCACCCACAGCTCGCGGGTGTGGTTCCAAGACCAGGTGAAGGCGCCGTCCCGCGTGGCCACCGCCCGCAAGTCGCCTGAATGGGTGGCCAAGTTCATGGCCAGCCACCCCGGTCGCCACCTGCCTTCGCTGCCGGAAGAATGATTCGCTTTCGCACCCCGTACCCGGCCGACCGCTACGTGGTCCAGGCGGCGGCCTTGATGGCCACCCAGCTGGCCGACGCGGGCGTTGAGGTCACCGGCCGCGGCGTCCCTGGCCTTACCGCGCCCCGCTTCGGAGCGCGAGCGCAAGCCATCTGGGATTGGGGGCGTCCGGTGGGCCGGGACGCCAACTTAGTCTTGGTCCCCTGGCTCGAACCAGACCTGTCCGCCTGGATGGCTCGACAGCCGCGGACCCGCTTCGGCGCCCTGCTACCCATCCCGGACCCGGCTCCGCTGGGCAACCTGGCGGCCCTGCCGCTGGCCATTCCCCGCCCCTACTACCTGCCGGGCGACACCACCATGGTCTTTCGGGCCACCCAAGCGCTACACCTCGAGGAGCGCCCCCGCCTGCTTTACGCAGGATGGTATCAAGACGGACGGGCCCTCACCCTGGCCCTGTCCTTGGCGCGGACGCTCCTGGCGCGGGGTGGGGAACTGATCCTCCTCGAAGGCCTGGCCGCGCGAGCCCGGCTGGCCCCGGTGGTCCAGCAGCTGGGCTTGGTGGGAAAGGTCATCTTCGCGCCGCCCCTCGACCACGCGATGACCGCGGCCTTGTTTCACAGCGCAGACCTCCTGATCGCCCCCGAGCGCGACCGCGACCCGCCGCTCGCCTTGACCTTGGCCCAGGCGGCCGGTCTGCCCTCGGTCACCGTGGACGACCCGCGCCACGCCGTCGCCTCTGGCCATGCCGCGATCGCGGTGGCCGCTGACGCCCAAGACAGCTGGCGGGCGGCGGTGGAAAAGGCGCTGGGCAGCACCAGCTGGCGGGAGATCATGATCCGGCGGGGAACAGATTGGGCCAAGGCCCTGCACCCCGAGGAGGCGCTCCCCCTCTGGCAAACCGAACTTCTGAGCCGCCGTTAAGGCGACTCACTCATCCCCTCGATTCCGACTCCCTGGTCGCCGCCCCTAACCCTCCCAGGGCCGCAGGCAACAACCGTTGGCCGCCCCCTGCCGGCTCGTCGCGTAAAAAGACGCCCTAGCTGCCCTAGACCTCCGGTGGAACTCCCGAGTCCCTGATTTAGCTCGGTGAAAATACCATCGCGGGCGGACGGCTCCCCTTAGGGGTTGGGAAGACAAGCTGGAGGACGGTCATACCGACCGGCCGGTGAGATGAGCCATCGCACCAAAGGCCGCAGGAACCGCGGGGTCGGCTCCCGGGGTGTAGCCCGCCGAGGCGGCCCGCGGGAGGTTGAATCGGAGGGGGAAGAGGGCAAAATGGCCTTGAGCCTCTTCGGATCAAGACGGCTTAGGCCTGTCCTTCGCTCGCCTGCTGCCGCGAGGGCCGAAACACCCAATGGCGCATCAGATTGAAGCTGACCAGGGAGGCCAAGGCCGCAGCCAGCGCCTTGCTGGCGATGGCCCAAAAGGCGGCGGTGGCGCCTCGGGCCAGCCAGATCATCCCCAGTCCGGCCACGGCGCCATTGTTGATCGCCACGTTGACCAGGCCCTGGGCGACAAAGCGGCCCCACGGCGCCTTGGCTGTGCCTTGGGACCGAAAGGTCCATCGGCTGTTGCCGAAGTAGCTCATCACCAAGCTGGCGGCCACCGCCACGCTGTTGTAGACCACCAGGGTCAGCACGGTGCGCGG
>JAIMAE010000056.1 GCA_023512105.1 Bacillota bacterium
GGCTTGCCGGCGATCCCGATCGCCTTGAGGAACTGGGGGTCGGCGATGAACACCCCGATGTTTACCTTGTCGGTCAAAGATATAATCCAAATAACTAATAGGGTGATGGCGATGTTTCTCCAGCGTACCGCTCCTTCGGGAGCTGGTAGCTGGTCGATGCTAGGTTCTCCTACCATGCTCTCTTCCTTTCTCCGTCACGCAGAGGATAACCTGAAGCGGTTCTCCTAGGACTCGGAGTCCACAGGCAGGAATCCCCGAGTTGCGACAATTATACAAAGGAATAGGCCGAAAGTCACCTGGTGGACATTGCGATCCGTTCCCTGAATTCCAACAACTCCCCTGGTGGCGACCCTCTGCGAGCCCCCCGGGGGCTACACCTCATCAAGGGCCTTGAGCAGCTGGGTCAGGGAGGCCTTGGCGTCCCCAAACAACATCTGGGTCTTGGGGTTGAGGTACAGGGGGTTGTCCACCCCGGCGAACCCCGGGTTCATGCTGCGCTTCAGCACCACGATGTGGGCGGCCTGGTCGACGTTTAAAATCGGCATCCCGTACAGCGGGCTCGAGGGCTGGGTGCGGGCTGCCGGGTTGGTGACGTCGTTGGCTCCAATCACCAAGGCCACGTCGGTCTGGGCAAACTCGGGGTTGATGACCTCCATCTCGTACAGCCGGTCGTAGGGCACGTCGGCCTCCGCCAACAGCACGTTCATGTGACCCGGCATGCGGCCGGCCACCGGGTGAATGGCAAACCGCACATCGACGTTGCGCTGAAGGAGTTTGTCCATCAGCTGGCGGACTTCTTGTTGGGCTCTGGCTACTGCCAATCCGTAGCCGGGAACGATGATCACCCGGCGGGCGTAGGCCAACAGGGTGGCCACGTCCTCGACGGTGGCCGACTGCACGGTTCCCTCCACGGCCTGCCCGCCCTCGGTCCGCAGCTGGCCAAAGGCGCCAAATAAGATGTTGCTCAGAGGCCGATTCATGGCCCGGCTCATCTGCTGGGTGAGGATGGTACCAGAAGCGCCGACCAGGGCCCCGGCGATGATCAGGACCTGGTTCTGCAAGAGAAAGCCGCTGGCCGCCGCCGCCAAACCGGTCATGGCGTTCAACAGCGAGATCACCACCGGCATGTCCGCGCCTCCGATTGGCAATACCACTTGAATACCTAAGAGAAGGGCCAGCAGGCTGTACAGTCCCATAGGCGTGGGGCCTTGACCAAGGTTCCCAGCCGCCAAGGCGACGCCGGCCGCCAAGTCGACCAGCAGGAGCAAGAGGCTGACCGCCTTTTGGCCGGGGTAGACGATCGGGCGCCCCTGGATCCATTCCTGCAACTTGAGAAAGGCGATCAGGCTGCCTGAGAAGCTCACCGAACCGACCAGCACGGTGAACAGGGCGGCGATTGCCCCGGCGGCTCCCCCGGGACCGCGAGCCACCCAATCTCCGGCCGCGACCAGCGCAGCGGCGCCTCCCCCCATACCGTTGAACAAGGCCACCATTTGGGGCATGGCCGTCATTCGCACCTTCAGGGCGGCCGCGCTTCCCACCACCAAGCCGAGCAGGGCGGCCAAGGCGATGAGGGCACCTCCAGCGAAGCGGTGGTTGGCCCACAGGGTGGCGGCCAAGGCAATCGCCATACCCAACGCCGCCAGCTGGTTTCCCGAGCGCGCGGTCGCCGGTGAACGCAAGCGCATCACCCCGAGCATGAAGAACACGGCGGTGAGTAAATACAGCAGCTGTATAACAGTGTTCATTGGTCTAAAAAGACACCCTCCCCTCCATGGCAGTCAGAGCCGTGGCTCCGTGCCCGCCGCGGTGCGTCCTCCCCGTCCCGGTGTTGCGGGCCAGCGGGTAACACCAGCCGCTACTCAGATCGTTTAGTACTACGAAACATTCCCAGGATGCGGTCGGTCACCACAAACCCGCCGACCACGTTGAGGGTGGCCAGGAAGACCGCTCCGGCAGCCACCCAGATTCCCCCCGGGGTACGGACAGAGGCGGCCAGGGTCAGGGCGGCGACCAGGACGATTCCATGGATGGCGTTGGTCGCCGACATCAGCGGGGTGTGGAGCACCGAAGGGACCTTGGATATCAACTGAAAGCCGACAAACACGGCCAGGACAAACACGTAGGTTTCCACCAACAGTCCCGATCCCATCTTCTCAACCTCCTTCGGGAATAAACCCATACGACGGGACGGCATGCGATCAAGGGTTGCCGGCAAGGCGGGGACGGACGAGCTCGCTGACCACCTCTCCGCGATAGGTGATCGCGGTGCGGCGGACGATCTCGTCCTCCAGCGCAATTTCCGCGGCAGGCGGATCACCGGTCCAGCTGAGGCCAGAGGCCAAAAGATGTTGGATGAAGGTGACGAGGTTGCGGGAGAACAGTTGGCTTGCCGGAAGCGGAACCTGGGAGGGGACGTTGAGCGGGGCCAGGATAAGGACGCCCCCGTGGTCCACCACCTCGCCGGGCCGACTGAGCTCGACGTTGCCGCCGGCCTCGGCCGCCAGGTCGACGATCACCGAGCCGGGCCGCATGGCCTCCACCATTTGCTGGGTGATCAGGATCGGGGCGCGTTGGCCAGGCACCAGGGCGGTGGTGATGACGACATCGGCCGCGGCCACCGGGGCCGAGAGCTGGCGCAACTCTTCCTCGTGCGAGGTCTGGCTCAAGGCCTGGGCGTACCCCTCGCCCGTCTGCTCCCCTTGGACTTCGAGGGTCAGGAAGCTGGCTCCTAAGCTTTCCACCTGCTCGCGCACCACCGGCCGGGTGTCAAAGGCGCGCACCACCGCCCCCAGCCGATGCGCGGTGGCGATGGCCTGTAGCCCCGCCACGCCGGCGCCCAGCACCAGGACCTGGGCCGGGGCGATGGTGCCGGCGGCGGTGATGAGCATCGGAAAGAACTTGCCGAGCCGCTCAGCGGCCATGATCACGGCGCGATAGCCGGCGATCGTGCTCATCGAAGAGAGCACGTCCATACTTTGCGCACGGCTGATCCGCGGCATGGCGTCGAGGCTAAAACTGAGTACCCCGCGCTCGGCCAGGGCCTGAAAGTGCTCAACCGCCTCGGTCAACGGCTGCAACAGGCCGATCAACGCGCAACCCGGTCGCAGCTGTTGGAGGAATTCCGGGTCGGCCAGCGGCGGGCGAAGGCCCAAAACCATGTCGGCCGCGGCCAAAAGCGCGGCGCGGCTAGGCGCGATGGTGGCCCCGGCCTGGCGATAGGCGTCGTCGGGATAGTGCGCTTCCAGGCCCGCGCCGCTTTCCACCTCGACGCGATGGCCGAGTTGCACCAGCTTGGCGACCGCCTCCGGGACTAGGGCCACTCGGCGCTCGCCGGCTTGCCATTCGCGTAAAAGCGCAACTTGCATGGGACCTCCTTGTCAGACGTCGCAATAGCTCGCCATCCGGCCGGGCGTACCCCCCACCGGGAGAGACCGGACAGGAGGGGCATGGCGAACCGGAAAACCGCGAGCACACGGGTAAAGAGCGGGATCAGCCGCGACGCTTGGCTCCCCGCTGACGGCCTGGCGGGTAGAAAAGCATCGGTCTACCTCAGCCCAGGGGGCCTCAAGGGATCGCGGGATGTCACCAGTAAAAGCGGGACGCCAATAAAAGTCAAGCAATTGTCGCCAAACGGTTTGACCAGCGAGCCAGGGGCGCGAGCCTCTCCCTTGCTCACGCGGCTGGCGCGGCAGGCCGCCGCCGAGGGGCTGCTTCCCGGGCATGGCCGCTAACCGTTTCGGATCAATTCTTTGAGGGCGTCTTTGACCTCGTTGGCGCTGACGTCGGCACTGACCATCTCCGCCAAATATTCGGCGACGCTGCAGGCGCTGACGATGCGGTAGACCTGTTTAATCGCACCCTCGATGGCCGCCACCTGGGTCAGCACGTCATGACAGGTGGCCTCGCGCTCCACCATGGCTTGCACGCCTCGCACCTGGCCCTCGATGCGCTTGAGCCGGCGGATGATGTCCTCCGTGTCCCAAAAGACTTGACGCGGCTTTCCCGCTTGCCTCATTCCTCGTCGTCACCTCTTTGGATGGGCTTCAGCCAGTGGTGCTGCCAGGCTTGATCGACCCGCCGATTCCACGCCTCCCAGGAGGCCGGCGCTTCAAGCCGCTCGCTCACCCAGGTCAAATACCACAGAACTGCCCGTAATTCCTGCGTGTGGAGCCCCAGCCGGGAGGCCAGGGCGGGAATCAGTTCGCTGGATTCCACGCGTTTTAAGATATCTGGCAACGGCTCTTCGGTGCGCCGAAGGTAGGGAGAACCTCTGGGGGCGTGCCCGATCTCGCGGAAGACCACCCAGACCGGAAAGTCCCGATGGGTGCGCGTCTCCTCCCAGTATTCGGTGCGCAATTGCTCTTCATCCATCGTCGCTGCCTCCCTATCCCCCGGGGGTTATCTCTCGAGTTGCCAAAGTCGTCCCAGCTCTTCGGCCCCGGCCTTTTTCCCCTGCAGGTAAAGGTGCTGAATCGGTTCGAGCCGGACCAGCTCCAAATGCCAGGTGCCTATTGCCGGTGGGCGCCCTTGGCCTTGCGGTTCGAGCAGCGCCCGCAGGGCCAATTCATAACCGGGCACGGCGGTGTAGTAGGGTAGATGGTCGATTTTGCCGCGCAAGAGGTTGCGCAAGGCCTCATTGAGGGATAGCAGGCTATCTTCCCAGCCCGGAAACAGCGGTTGCCACTGCCGGAGCGGGCCTTCGGTCAGGCGGGACATGCTCATCACCTCCGTCTCGATTGCCCCAAAACGCCTTAAATCCGAAAAGCCACGATAGGGCGGAAAACACGCTGAGAAAAAAATCATGGATCTTCATTGCACTATCCATCATATCAGAGTAGAATATCAACTGCATCACGAATACACATACGGGTAAGGGTGTAGTTGGTAGAGATTCCGAAATAAACGGGCAAAGTCCTTAGGTAACCGCGTTGGAGGGATGGCGAAAATGCAATTGGACCGTTTGGCCATTATCTGCTCCAAAGGCACCTTGGACATGGCGTACCCGCCTTTTATCTTGGCTACCGCCGCCGCCGCCATGGACATGGAGTGCATGTTGTTCTTCACCTTCTGGGGATTGGACATCGTCAACCGGCACAAGATCGACTCGCTCGAGGTGTCGATCGCCTCCAATCCCGGGATGCCGAAAATGGCCAAGGTGGCCGGGATGGTTCCCGGAGGCACCCACATGGTCAGCACCATGATGAAGACCCAATTTGCCCGCTCCAAGGTCATGACCATCCGCGAGTTTGTCGGTACCGCCAAGGAGATGGGGGTACACTTGGTGGCCTGTCAGATGTCGATGGACGTGCTGGGGATGAAGCGGGAGGACTTGATCCCCGAGGTCGAGGACGTGGTGGGAGCCGCCACCTTTTTGGACTTCGCCAAGGACGCCAAGATCAGCTTGTTTATTTAATCCACGGTGGCGGTTTTACACTGCCAGCTCAGGGGCGTTCGCCAAGATGGGGGGAGACGATGCCATCCGACCGCTATCAAGAAGTTCCCCTGGAAGACAAACTCCGCCTGTTCGAGCAGGTCAAGGCGGATCCTCGCTTTGACGACTACCTTTACGGCTGTTATGAGTGCGGGATCTGCGTGGCCGCCTGTCCTTCGGCGCGCTTTTACGATTTCTCACCGCGCAAGATTGCCCAAACCTTGGCGCGCGAGGACGTCGAGCTCTTCTACGAGCAACTCAACGACGACATCTGGAACTGCTCGCAATGTTTCTCCTGCGTGCGCTGCCCTCGCAAGAACAACCCGGGCGGGCTCATCACCATCATGCGGGAAGTCGCGGTCAAAAACGGACTGCGCAGCACCAAACAGGCATTGGCCGGCTACACCCGCATCATCTACAAGATCATGACCACCGGGACCCAGGTCTCTCCGGACATGTTGCAGGAGGACGCCTTCCCCGACTGGGGGCCGGGAGTCAAAGAGGTGGCGCAAAACTTGGCGCTGTGGCGCCGCGCACTGCCGCCCGAGACCCTTCACACCACCGGCCTTTCCTGGGACGTCGAGGAGCGCACCAAGCAAGAGCTCTACCTGATCTGGAAGATGACCGGGGCCTTGGACATGATCGCCCAACTGGACGAAGGCCTGCACGACATCATGGAAGAGGTGATGGAGGAGGCCTTGGAAGAGGGAGGATGGTCTACCCACTGAGGCCAGACCTCCCAACGACGGGCCTCGGGCCGGGCGGGCGCTCTCGCTCGGGGTTGCTGGGGATAAAGTCAGAAAATTGAAAGGAGGGAACGTGGATGGCTGAGCGTTCGGGAACCACGCCAGAGACGGAGCGCCGGTTTACGCCCGATCCGACCACAACCCGGGATGAAGACCTTCGGGAAGCGATCTGGGAGCTAGGCAAAGAGGGCGAGTGGATCGTCCAGCCGGTGCCCGAACCGTATTACGAGGCGCGGACGAAATATGGACGGACAAAGAAAATCCCGCTGGAGAAGACCTGGCACCATAAAAGTTGCGGCCAGTGCGGCCACATCCCCGGCTATTCCACCTCGATCTTTTGGCTCAACCGCCGGCTGGGCTTGGATTATTTTGACCCCCGCGACCAGACGTCGTGCACGGCCTGGAACTACTACGCCTCGGCAACCTCGAACCAGGCGGCCCAGGCGGCGGTGGCGATGCGCAACTTTGCCGCCGCCTATCAATCCGGGTACTACCCCCTGATTCACTGTGGAACCAGTTTCGGACACTACAAAGAGGTGCGCCACGAGCTGGTCCACGACCACCAGTTGCGGCGTCGGGTGCGCGAGGTGATCGAAAAACTCGGTCGGCCCTTCGTGATGCCGGAAGAACTGGTCCACTACAGCGAGTGGATGTACGCCATTCGCGACCGCCTGAAGGAACACCAAGTGTACGACCTCTCGCAGATCACCGCCACCGTCCATCCTGCCTGTCACTACTATAAGTTGCAGGCGGGCGACGCCGTCTACGACCCCGAAATCTACGGGGGGCAGCGCACGGCGGTGGTCACGGCGGTGGTCGAAGCCTTGGGGGCCCACGTCGCCGACTACTCCACCTGGTACGACTGCTGCGGCTTTGGGTTCCGCCACATCTTGGTCCAGCGCGATTTTACCCGGAGCTTCGCCACCTTGCGAAAGATCGAGGTCATGAAAGAGGAGGCCAACCCGGACGTGGTCCTGACCCACGACACCGGCTGTGTCACCTCGCTGGACAAGAGCCAATTCGCGGCTCAAGCCCACCGGCGCAACGTAGGCGTTCCCGTGATGTCCGAATCCCAGTTTGCCGCCTTGGCGTTGGGTGCCCATCCCTTTCGGGTGGTGCAGTTGCACTGGCACGCCACCGAATATCGGGGCCTCTTGGCCAAGATCGGGATCGACGCCGAGCAGGCGTGGGCTGAATTTGAAGATGACCTGGAGCGCTTGAAGGCCGGCGAGATGGAGCATTTGACCTGGGAGGCCGTGTTGTAGAGGGCAAAAGGAGCGTTTTGAGGCATGACGATTGCATCTCGGTTGTTGGTGATAGGCGCCGGTCCGGCAGGGCTCGAGGCGGCCGCCGCGGCCGCGGACTTGGGCACTCCGGTGGTGCTGGTGGAGGCCAAAGACGAGATCGGCGGCACTCCCCTCGCCTACTACGCCACCTTGACCCCGCATCTGCAAGAGACCCACGAGGCGATGCAGGGGATGGTCGCCCGGGTGCGGCAACATCCCCACATCGACCTCCGGTTGGGGACGCGGGTGGTGGACCGCGAGGGCGAAGCCGGCCATTTCCAAGTCACGCTGGAGGATAAGGCGGGGAAGCGGACGGTGGAGGAGGTGGGAGCGGTCATCGTCGCCACCGGCTTTCAACACTTTGACCCCGGACGGGAGACCCAACTCTATGGATACTACGAATACGACGACGTGATCACCCTGGTCGACGCCGAGGCGATGTTTAAGACCGGCCGGATCGTGCGTCCTTCTAACGGCCAGCCGCCGGAGCGCATCGCCTTCATCCAGTGCGTGGGTTCACGCGACCGCCAAATCGGCAATCAGTGGTGCTCCAAGGTCTGTTGTGGGATCGCCTCCAAGCAGGCCATCGAGTTCAAGCGGCTGTTGCCCCAGGCCAAGGTCTTCATCTTCTACATCGACATGCGCATGTACGGGTTTTGGGAAGACCTTCTGTATTGGAAGGCGCAGGAGGAATACAAGGTCAACTACATTCGCGGCATCGTCACCGAAGTCATCCGCAAGGGCGACCGCCTGCTGATTAAAGGCGAGGACACCACCATGGGCCGGCCGATGGAAGTGCCGATGGATTTGGTGGTGTTGTCGGTGGGGATGGAGCCCTCCGCCGGGACCCGGGAGATGGCTCGCATCTTTGGTCTCCCCAAGGAGTCGCACGGCTTCTTGGCCACGGTGGGCGAGCCGCTCGACACCGTCAGCACTCCGGTGCCTGGGGTCTACGTGGCGGGCGCCGCGGCGGGACCCAAGGACATCGAGGACAGTGTCTCCATGGGGGGCATGGCGGCGGCCAAGGCGGTGGGGTTTCTCAACCGGCTGAAGGTGGCGGAGACGGTCTGAGATGGCTCCGCTGGTGGTCGATGCCGAAGCCGTCCGAGAATTTCTCGACCGCGCGGAGCAGGCCTTCCCGGAGCCTGACTGGGCGCGGCTGGCAGCGGCCCTGGATGCTAGGCGCGGGCAAGCCCGCAAGGTCTTCTCCAGTTGGGATGGGCGCTGGTCGCGAGCCCCTGCAGCCATTCGCCTGAGCGAGGAGGAGCGTCAGCGCTGGGAGAGGCTGCTCGAACCCCATCTGGCGGCCATCGAGGCGGGAGATGCGGTCGGCTTTCTGCGGGGAGTGGCGCCGGGGGACCCGCCTCCCTGGGTGGTCGACTGGGGCACCTACTGGATTTCCTGCCTTTTCCCGGACCGCACCTGGTGGGCCCGCTGGCTCTATCTACCCGGATCGCGCACCGGGGCCCTGCCGCTGGTTTTGGAAGAGCCGGAGGCATTAGAGGCAGATCCCACCCTGTTGGGGCGCTATGCGCGAGTCGAACAGGGGGTGGCCTTCTTCGGCGAGGTGGTGGCGTCTTGGAGGCGGCTGCCCCAGTTCCCGGATCCGGAACGGGCGATGGTGGGGCTGGCCCTGGTGTACGCGGTCTACCTGTTCACCATGGCGGCGTGGCGGATGACCACCGAGTTTACCCAGGTGTTGCCTCCGTTTTCCGGGGTGGTGCGGAGTCTCTTGGGCCTTAAGCGATGGGAGGAGAAAGTGTGACCGAGAAGGCCAAACCGGTAGAGTTGGACGTTGCCTATGTCGACGGCGTGAAGTTGACCGGCCCGTGGAATCGGATGTTCGAGCCTCGTGTGATTACCGACTACGACCTCAATCCCTTGGAGGCGATCACCCAGATTCCCGGCGCCGAGTCGCTGGGCTACTGCTATCAGTGCGGCAAGTGCACGGCGGTCTGCCCCATTGACACCGTGGGGGATTACTCCCCGCGGAAAATCTTTCGCCGCACCCAGCTCGGCATCGACCTGATGGACAGCCCCGACCTCTGGCTGTGCACGACCTGCGCCAACTGTCTGCGGGTCTGCCCCAAGGAAGTCAACATGATCCAGATCATGCCGGCGGTGCGCGAGCAGGCGGTGGCCAAGGGCAACGCTCCCCAGGAGCTCTTGACCGCCTTTGAAAACACCGCCCGCTACGGGAACCCCTTGGGGGAGCCCCCGCGTCGGCGGGCGGACTGGGTGAAGGCGGCAGGGGTTCCGGTGCCGATTCTGGCCCAACACAAAGCACCGGTCGACGTGTTGTGGTGGGTAGAGTGTTACCCGAGCTACCATCCTCGGGGCAAAGACGCGTCGGTGGCCTTGGCCCGCATCTTGCACCATCTCGGAGTTGATTTTGGGATCTTGGGAGTGGAGGAGAAGTGCGCCGGGGATTCCCAGCGGATGGCGGGAGAGACCGGCCTGTTTGAGGTGTTGGCGGAGCACAACATCAAAGTCCTCTCCAAATACCAGTTTAACACCCTGATGGTGACCGACCCGCACGCCTTCAATGCCTTCCTCCATCATTACCCCAAGTTGGGCGGAAGCTGGCCCACCGTCCACTACACCCAATTTTTGGCGGCGAGGGTGGAGGCGATGGAGTTTACGCGGGCCATCCGCAAGCGGGTCACCTTCCACGACCCTTGCTACCTCGGGCGCCACAACGGCGAGTACGACGCGCCAAGACGACTGCTCCAAGCCATTCCCGGGCTCGAACTGGTGGAAATGGGGCGTTGCCGGGAGAATTCGTACTGCTGCGGCGGGGGTGGCGGGGGGATGTGGATGGACGGCTTCGCGGCGCAGCATCTGAACATGCGCCTGTCGGAACGGCGGGTGCTGGAGGCGCTGGAATATGGGGCCGAGGTATTGGCGGTGAGCTGTCCATACGAAGTCTCGCGGTTTGAGGACGCGGTCAAGTCGACCGGCAACGCGGGCCGGTTGGCGGTGCTGGATATCGCAGAGCTGTTGGCCCAGTCGCTGGGCCTGATCCCGGAGCAGGTGTAATCGCTGGTTTCGGTGACCCAGGCCCCAGGCGGGCACGGGGAGCGGCAAGGAGGGATTTCGTGGCGGAGGGGCAATTTCGCGAGGTCAATGGTTGCCGGCTGCCGGAAGACCTATGGTATTGGCCGGAGAAGCACATCTGGGCCCGGGAGGAGGCGGACGGCACGCTGGTGGTGGGGATGACCGACGTGGCCCAGTCGTTGGCAGGCAAGATCGTGGTGGTCAACCTTCGCTCGCTGGGCAAGACCCTCAACGCCGGCAAGAGCGCCGGGACGTTGGAGAGCGGGAAGTGGGTGGGCGCGATTCCCACCCCGGTCAGCGGGGAGGTGATCGCCGTCAACGAGCGTCTGCGTTCCGATCCTTCGCTGGTCAACCGCGACCCCTATGGGGAGGGCTGGTTGATCCGGGTCCGTCCCGCCAACTGGGGGGAGGACCACGGCAACCTGGTGGGCGGGGAGGCGGGACTTCGCCAGTACCAGGAGCAGCTGGAGGCATCCGGCATTCGCTGCCAGCGCGAGGAGGGTTAGCGCTCAGGGAGGGACGGAGAGTGGCTCAGATTCTGGCCTGCGAGTTTCCTGACCACTTGTTCTACCAGGTCGATTACGACGTATGGCTGGAACCCCAAGCGGATGGCACGGTGCGGGTGGGGATGACCGACCCCGCTCAGACTCGGGCTGGCCGCATCTTGCACGTGCGGGTGCGCGAGGGACGACGCGTCGCCGAAGGTAAAAGTCTGGCCACGGTGGAGTCGGGGAAGTGGGTGGGGCCGATGCCGTCGCCGCTGCCGGGGAGGGTGGTGGCCAAAAACCCCCGGTTGGAGGAGGACCCGAGCCTGATCAACCGGGATCCCTACGGTGCGGGCTGGGTGGTGGGCCTTCAGCCGGACGTGGAGCCGGATGCGTGGTCGCGGTATGGGGTGGTGCCGGCGGCGTTGGCGCTGGAGCCGTTTCGGCGTCGCCTGGAGGAAGCAGGGATCAGTTGCCTGCGCTGCCTCGACCCCGGGTCTCCCGACCCCACCGTCGGGGAGGGAGGGTAGGCCGTGCGTTACCTCAACCTGGGGACGGTGGATCCGGCCACCTCGCAGGCGGTCTATCATGCCGTGGCCCACGCCGCCCGTAAGGGGGACCCGGCGACCTTAATCACCGTGAAGCCTAACGCCCCTTACGTCTGCGTCGGTTATCACCAGGCGGCCAGCCGCGAGGTCGACCGCGCCTATTGCGAAGCGCGGGGGATTTTGGTCGGGCGCCGGATGGTCGGAGGCGGGGCGGTGTGGCTGGATTCCGGCCAGGTCTTCTGGCATTTGGTACTTCCCGGCTTTCAAGGTTCTCCGGAGGCCCTCTACCGTCGCTTCCTGGCGGCTCCGGTCGCGGTCTACCAAGCGATCGGGATCGCCGCCGAGTATCGCCCGGTCAACGACTTGGTGGTCGGGCCGCGCAAGATCGGCGGCACCGGGGCGGCGGTGATTGGCGGTGCCACCGTGCTGGTGGGGAGCTTGCTGTTCGACTTCGACATCCGGGCCATGAGCCGCGTGCTCCGGGTGCCTTCGGAAAAGTTCCGCGACAAGATGGTCAGCAGCTTGGAGGAGTACATGACCACCATCCGCAGGGAGTTGGGCGCCCAGGCTCCCCCGGAGGCGCTGGTGGTGCGGCGGCTGGTGGAGGCCTTCGCGGCCCTTTTGGCCGAGCCGGCGGTACCTGATGTGCTCAACCCCCGGGAAAGCGCGCTGCTCGCCCATTATCGCCGGCGCCTGTTTGCCCCCGAGTTCGTCTACCAAGGGGAGGGATGGCAGCAGCCGGGCGTCAAGATCCGGGAGGGGGTGCGGCTGTTGGAAGGGGTGCACAAGGCCCCGGGGGGCTTGGTGCGGGTGATCTGGCGGGAGCGAGACGGGCGGATCGATCAGTTCTGGCTGACCGGAGACTTCTTCGCCGACCCGCCTGAGGGATTGGAGGCGCTATCCCACGCGATGGCCGGGGTGGCGGTGGAGAGAGGCCCCTTGCACGCGGCGCTTGAGACCGGTTTTCAGGCGGTGCGAATCGCCGGGGTGTCCCCCGAGGACGTCCTGGCGGCGATGCAGAGCGCAACCGCCTTGGCGGTGTAGGGAGATTCCAGTAGACCAGTCAGTCGCCCAAGCGTTCTGTGGCGACGAGGGGGGAGTGCAATGGAAATCCAAGAGGTGGCCCTGGTGGTGGACGCCAAGGGATTGGCCTGCCCGATGCCGGTGTTTCGGGCCAAAAAGGGGCTGCAATCCGTGGCGGTGGGACAGGTGGTGGAGGTGCTGTGCACCGACCCCGGCTCGGTGGCAGACTTTCGGGCTTTCGCCAACGCGACCGGCCATGAACTGTTGTTGTCGGAACAATCGGGCGAGGTGTACCGGTTTCTTTTGCGCCGAACCAAGTAGGAGGCAAAAAGATGGACGAAGAGCCAAAGAAGTACCTCTACGTGTTGACCCACGGGGTCGAGGCGCCTCACCGTTCGGCCTCTCCCTTCTTTCTCGCCACCACCGCCGCCTTGATGGACCATGAGGCGGTCATGGTGTTTACGATCACCGCCTCGAGCCTGCTCAAGCGCGGGGTAGCCGAGACCTTGAAGGTCAAACCCGATGGGCAAGGGGAGACCCTGAAGTTTTTCATTGACCAGGCGCGCGAGGCGGGAGTGAAGTTCTACGTCTGTGCCCCCAGCCTGGACCTGGTGGGATGCCGGGTCGAGGACTTGATCGAGATCGACGGGGTGGTGGGGGGGACCGCGCTCAACGAGATGGCGGCCGCCGCCGACGTGGTGATCTCGTTTTAGCCAGGGGGCCGGGGCGCCTTTACCCCCTCCAGGAAGGGTCAAGATGGCGGAAACTGTGCGGGAGGTCTCAAAGCGCCTGGGCCAGATCGGGCCAGGGACCTCTTGGCCGGCGTGTCAGGAGGCGATCGAGGCGGTGTTGAACTTGGAACTGCCCTGGATCACCCGGCTCGGGGCGGCTGCCTTGGCGTTCTCCCGATGGCTGTCCTTTGCCCACGGACTGTCCATATACCGCGAGGCACGGGGGCAGGACGGCCGAATGCGGCTCTACCCGGTGCTGGCGATGGGCCTGCCGGGCCCGCTGGAGGTGATGTGGGGACTTCCGGTGGCGGGATTGGCCGCTCGCGACCGCGCCACCCAATGGGTGGCCGATCCTCGCCTGCTGCGGCGCTACGCGGGTTTCGGCGCCGAGGTCGCGGAGGTGGTGGCCGTCCCCGCGATCTCCGGCGGGCGCCTGCTCGCCGTGTTGGAAGTGCGGGCCCGGGAGGGGGGGTGTCTCGAATTTCCCATCGCGGAGGCCTCGGTCGCGGTGGCCGAGGCCCTGGCGGCAAGATGGCCCGGAACCCAAGGCCTACCGTTTAACAGCCAGGTCGACTGAGGAGGTAAACCATGCGGATAGCGGTGTTGATGAAAGAAGTGCCTGACCTCATTGAAGAGCTGGAATTGACGCCAGAGGGAAGGCTGGAGACCGACGTGCTGAGCTACATTCCCAGCGAGTGGGACGAACAGGCTCTGGAAGAGGCGCTGATCCTGAAAGAGGAGAGCGGGGCGGCGGTGACCGTCGTGGCCGTCGACAGCGGCCAGGTGGACGACATGTTGTACACCGCCCTGGCCAAGGGTGCGGACCGGGCGGTGAAGTTGGCCGCGGAGTCTGAGGTGCTCACCAATCGGGCTCGGGCTGCCCTGATGGCCGCCTATTTGCAACAAGACCCCTATGACTTGGTGTTAACCGGGGTGCAGGCGGTGGACGACCTCGACGGCCAAGTGGCCGGACTGCTGGGGGGACAGCTTGGCTGGCCGCACGCCTCGGTGGTCCGCGAGGTGAAGGCCCAGGGGGAGCAGGTCCAATGTGTCCAGGAGTACGCGGGCGGCTGGATGGCCACCTTGGAGCTTGCCTTGCCGGCGGTGTTGGGAATTCAGGCGGCGCGTCGGCCCCCGCGCTATGTCAGCGTGGCCAAGGTGCGCCAGCTGCAAAAGACGGCCAGCCTGGAGACGGTGGAAGTGACGCCTTTGCCGGCGGTGGAGTTGCCAGTTCGCCGGCTGTACCGTCCCGCCGCGGCAGGTCATGCCACCATGTGGTCGGAGGATGCCGCCGAGGCCGCGGCCCAACTGGTGGAGTTGTTGCAATCTCGCAAGCTGATAAGGAGCTGAAAGCATGCGTCCGATACTGGTGGTTACCGAAAACCAAGGAGCGGAGTTGAGCGACAGCTCGCGCGAGTTGTTGAGCAAGGCCTTGGCCTTGACCGAGGCGTTCGGGGGAGAGGTGGTGGCGGTAGGATTCGGGGAGGGGGCACCGGAGACCCTCAAGCGCTCTGGGGCCCACCGTGCGGTGGCGGTGGGGGGCTCGGCAGTGGCCCAATACGCCTCCCTCCCTTACGAGCGGGCGCTGCACCAGGTGCTGGAGCGAATCCAACCGTCCCTGGTCCTGCTCCCCAACACCACCTTGGGGATGGATTTGGGCGCCTCACTGGCCGCGGCCAAGGGGATGGCGATGGTGGCTTACTGCTGTGGCCTTCACACCGAGTCAGGGGCCCTGGTGGCAACCAGCCAGGTTTACGGCGGGAAGCTCTTGGCCGAGGTGGCGATCCCGGTCGAGGAGGGAGCGCCGGGAACGGTGGTGACGGTGTTGCCGGGGTCATGGGCTCCAGAGGCCCTGCCGAACCGCGAGCCGGTGCTGGAAACCCTCCTGGCGGAGGAGGCCCAAGGCATGGTGGTGAGGGAGACGATAGCTCCCGAGTCGGGCGGCGATGTCGACATCACCCGGGCGGAGGTCTTGGTCAGCGTGGGACGCGGGATTCAAGACCCGGAGAACATCCCCTTGGCCGAGGAGTTGGCCCAAGTCCTGGGCGGGGTGGTGAGTTGCTCGCGCCCGGTGGTGGATGCCGGGTGGCTGCCCCGCTCTCGGCAGGTGGGCAAGTCCGGGTTGACGGTGAAGCCCAAGCTCTACCTGGCCCTTGGCATCAGCGGGGCTCCAGAGCACCTGCAGGGGATGAAGGACGCTGAACTGATCGTGGCCGTCAACACCGATCCAGCCGCGCCCATCTTTGAGGTGGCCCACTACGGGACGACGGCCGACGTCCTCGACTTCATTCCCGCGGCGGTGGAGGCGATTCGGGAGAGGGGGGCCTAAGGTGAACTACGCCCATGCCCTGTTGGGATTGACGGTGGTGTTGGCAGCGGTCAGCGTGGCGCTCTTTCTGCGACGTAGTCTGGCCATTCTCGCGGTGATGCGCCAATCTCGCCCCGATCCCCGGTGGGGTCAAGTGGGGGCGCGCCTGCAGTCGGTGGTGGAACACGTGTTGTTCCACCGCCGGATGTTTCGCATCACGCTCTCGGGCATCTTACATTACTTCATCTTCAGCGGCTTCGTGGTCCTGTTTATCGACATCGTGGAAACCCTGGGCGAAGTGATCGCACCCGGGTTTACGGTCGGTCCAGTCCTGGCCGCGGTGGTGGATGTCTTTGTGGCGTTGGTGCTGGTCGGCGTCCTCTTAGCGCTGTACAACCGGTTGGTGGTCCGACCCGAGCGGTTCCACGGATCGGATGAGAAGGACGCCTACATCATCCTGGGCCTGATCGCGGCCATCGTGGTCGGGATCGTCATCCACGACTCCTTTTATCCCTTGCTGGCCCAGCAGGTCTACCATCGCCCTGACCCGGTCGCGCCCTATCATTTCCTCGGCGCCGCGCTCTCCCAGCTCTGGCAAGCCCTGGGCTGGACGGGTCCTAGGGCGGCCGAAATCGGCTACCTGGTCGGCTACCTGATGGACATCGGCGTGGTGTTTGCCTTTCTCGCCTATCTGCCGTACTCCAAGCACTTCCACATCTTCACTGCCGTCCCCAACGTCTTCCTGCGCAATTTGGCCCCCGCGGGTCGGCTGTCCGGGGCAGAGGAGGGGGGAGTCCGGGCCATTCGCGGCTTCCAGGACCTGCGGTGGAAAGATGTCTTGGATTTGTACGCCTGCACCGAGTGTGGGCGCTGCCAGGCGGTGTGTCCCGCCCACGCCGCCGGGCAACCCCTCTCTCCGAAGATGGTGATCTTAGAGCTCCGCGACGCCCTGAACGCCCAATTGGCCGGGGCATCGAAGGATCAGCCACCCAAGCTGGCTGGCGAGGTGGTCCGCGCCGAAGAGCTGTGGGCCTGCACCACCTGTGGGGCATGCCAAGAGGCCTGTCCGGTGTTCATCGAGCATGTGCCGAAGATCGTGGGTCTGCGAGCCGCCCTGTTGGAGGAGGGCGAAGCCGAGGCGAGCGCTCAAAAGACGCTGGTGGCCTTCTCCCGCCAAGGCAACTCCTTTGCCCAGCCGCCTCGCCGGCGCGGGCAGTGGGCCAAAGAGCTTGGGATCAAAGACGCCCGGCGGGAACCGGTGGAGTGGCTTTGGTTCGTGGGCGATTATGCCAGTTACGACCCCCGTTACCAGCCCTTGAGCCGCATGGTGGCGCAACTGTTGACCCAGGCCGGGGTGGACTTCGGCATTCTCTACGATGGGGAGGTCAACGCCGGCAACGAAGTCTTGCGACTCGGGGAGACCGGGCTGTTCGAAAGCTTGGCGGAGAAAAATCTGGCCGCCTTGGAGAAGGCCCAGTACCGGCGCATCTTCACCACCGATCCGCATTCGCTGAACGCGCTCAAGCACGAGTACGCCCGTTTCGGGCTGAAGGCGGAGGTGTTCCACTACACCGAAGTCTTTCTCGAACTGGTCGAACAGGGGCGCCTTGCCCTCTCCCCCTTGTCGGTCCGCGCCACCTATCACGACCCCTGTTATCTCGGGCGCTGGAACCACATCACCGAACCGCCGCGCCAGCTGATCCGCCGCATGGGGGTCGAGCTGGTCGAGATGCCTCGACACGGAGAGCAGAGCTTTTGTTGCGGGGCCGGCGGGGGACGGATCTGGATGGAGGAGACCGGAGCCGGGGAGCGCCCGGCCAATCAACGGATTCGCGAGGCGCTGGCGCTGCCCGGGGTCACCCACTTTATCGTCGCCTGCCCCAAGGACGTCGCCATGTTCACGGCGTCGGCGACGGCGATGGGGGTCGACCAACGGTTG
>JAIMAE010000057.1 GCA_023512105.1 Bacillota bacterium
CAGATGGAGGCCCGCAGCGATTCGGCACCGCTAGTGTAAAAGGGAATGGCGAGGTTGTCAGATCGCCGATGGGCAGAAGAGGGGGTAACAGCGGTGGTCACCCAATCCTCGCTCTTGACTCAGGCGTTATGCGGAGAATCCAGTCGTTCTGGGAGGGATTGCGACCCTTAGCACAAGGTGGCGGCTCAGCCGCGAAACACCAGCCATCTCATCATCAAAAAGCTGGAGAATGAGGCGGTGAGCATGGCCACCAATTTGGCCAGGTTGTTTCCCACCGCTGGGGGCATCAGGTGCAGGGCCAGGATCCAGGGGGCGATCAGCCCCAGCACCAAGTCGTTGACGCCGATGTTAACCAGGGACTGAGCCACGAACAACGCGCGCTGGCGCATCAGCGCCCGTCCTCGGCGCCTGGCCTGCCGGCGAAACGTCCAACGGGTGTTCCAGACGTAGCTGTTGAGGATGGCCATGGCCACGGCCACGCTGTTATAGAGAACCAACCGCCCCACGCTGCGGGTCGGAGAGAGCAGGTAGAGGCCGTTGAACACACCCAGGTCGATGGCCGCGTTGCCCAGGCCCACGGTGACGAACTTCAAAAATTGACCGAGCAGCCGGGCCAGCGCTCGCGAGAGCTCTGTTGCGCGCGTCGGTAGAAAGCGACCAGCTCCCGTGTTGGCTCCCTCCATCCCCATCGTTCCGCCTCCCGGCGTGCCTGCATCCCCATCTTCTGCAAATCGCTGGCCAATAAGCGCTGAGCGGTCTGGGCCACGCCGTCCGGGCGAGCAGGGTCAAACAGGATGCCGGCTCCGGTGCCGTCCAACAGCTCGTGCGTGGGAGCGCTGTCGGCGGCTAAGATAGGCAATCCGGAGGCCATCGCCTCGAGCAGCACCAACCCCAAGGTATCGGTGGTGGAAGGAAACGCAAAGAAGTCCGCGGAGGCGTAGGCTTCGGCCAAGCCTTGCCCCGTCAACGGGCCCACGAAGGTGGTGGCGGTGCCATCAAATTGCTCGCGCAGCCAGGCTTCGGCCGGACCATGGCCGACCAGGGCCAAGTGGAGGTCTGGCGAAGCCGAAAACAAACCTTTCAGGCGCTCGATCCCTTTCTCCAAGGCCAATCGTCCGACGTACAAGGCCACCCAACCGGCCTCCCGCCCCCCGGTCAGCCGCCGGCGCATCTCCTCCCGGCGGTTCCGGGGATGAAAGTGCTCGAGGTCCACCCCTCGAGGCCACAACGCCACCCGCTGGATCCCGTGGCGGAGGACGTCTTCCTCCACCATCCGCGAGGTGACCAGGTTGACGTCGGCCCGATTGTGCAGCGCGCGCAGAATCGCCCAAATGATGGGCTCGGTGACCCCGAGGTGGTAGAAGCGGGCGTAGGCGGCGATGTTAGTGTGATACGACGCCACCAAGGGCAGGCGGAGGCGGCGAGCTGCCCAGACGGCGGCGATTCCCAAGAAAAAGGGGTTGACGGCGTGGATCACGTCGGGCTCCCAGGCTTTGATCCACCGCACCACCCGGGGGAGCGGCATCCCCCACGGCTTTCCTCCGTAGATGAATTGGACGCTCACCGTAGGCACGCCCAAGACGGGGATGCCCTCAAAATCCGGCGCGCCCCCGGCGGGAGCCACGATCAGGCACTGGTGTCCCATCCGCTTCAACTCGCGCACGGTGGCCGTAAGACGCGTCACCACCCCATCAATCGACGGCCACCAGGTCTCAGTCACGAAGGCTATGCGCATAAGAAAAGGGTTGCTGCACCGTCCTCTAAAGCTGTTTTCGCTCCCCACAGCATTGCACACCCAGCGTGCGCTGTCCACCCGCTGCCCGAGGCGTCGCCCCCGGCTGGCCCCCCGGGAGAAAAATCCCTCAGCGCTTCAATCTCGGCGCCTTTTGGTGGATAATAATATGACACAGGGGATGTAGGCACCAACGCAAACCGGGGGGAGAGGACAAGCTTTTGGTGCCGGCCGTGAAGGAAAGGGGAGATAGCAATGAGTGACCGAGCGTGGGATCGCCTGAGTGGCCTTTTGGTGGGGGCCGCGGTAGGGTTCATCGCCGGAGTATTGATGGCGCCTTCATCCGGGCCAGAGATGCGCGAGAGCATCAAGAAACGCACCCAGAGTTCGGTGGGCCAGGTCAAAGAGGCCTTGACCGATATCCGCGACAGCTTGACCAAGAAGGGACGCGAGATCTTCCAGAACGGAACGGCCGAAATCCGGATCGCCGAGCCGGAAGCCGCCCGACCAGAGAGTGAAACTCGAGGCTAAAGAATGAGCATCAGCGCCGCCCTTACCATTCTCGCGATTGCGGTGGCGGTCATGACCATGTTGGCCGTGGCCGCCTTGGTTGTTTTTTTCCTCCTGGTTCAGCGCTTATTGCTGTTTGAGCGCACCTTGATGCGAGAGATCCAACGGATCTCTCGCCATGTGGAGACAGTGGCAAATCAAGTAGAGGGCACCTCTTCCCAGATCGGCAAAACCGTCGAGCAGTTAGGAAGCCTCACCCGCGGACTGTACACCGCCTTCTCCTTGTGGTCGCTGTGGCGGAAGGGCGACTCCCGGGAGCTTCCCTGGTGGTGGAAACTGGGAAGTTGGGGATGGAGCCAGTGGCGAAGGCGTCGGCGAAACCCGAGCCTGGACAAGAAGGCCCCATCAGCCTAAACCCCCAAAACATTATCCGACAAGATATGACTTATGCATCCTTATCGCATATAATGGGACGGATAGATCGTGAAAAATTCGTATTAAACGGTGAGTCATTTCGTGGTCAAATGGTTTGATTGGCACTTGGATGGATTGAGTTCTCATACTAGTTGCCCACTTCGGGCCTATCATCCCAATTGAGGTCGAATACCATGGAGAGTCAAATCGTCACCGCCGTCGAAATCGCCCGGGAACTGACCGTCATCCGCTTCAATCATCACCACGGCTTGGTCATGGCTCATCACAGCGCGGTCGGGGTGGGCCCATCCGAGGGCGACGCCAGCCCGGCGACCGCCCGGGAAGTCGGATACTTCGCCACCCGCGTGGTGGTGATGCACGTGTTGGCCACCGGGGCCACCCCCGTGGTCATGGTGAACAACTTGGCCAGCGCCGACCCCGTCTTGCGCGAGGGACTCGAGCGGGGCAGCCGAGAATTCTTAGCCGAATCCGGACTCCTAGATCTTCCGTTTTCCTACGCCCACGAGGTGCTGGGCGCGCTTCCGATCACCGCCATGGGGCTGACCTTGGTGGGCGAGTGGGAGGAAGAGCGCTTTAAGCTCGGCAAGGCCCAGGAAGGGGACGACCTCTTCCTGATTGGCCATCCGCTGCGCGCTCCCGAACACCGCTTCGCCCGCAACGACACCATCATGCCCTCGGTGCGCCACCTCCTAAGCGTCTTGCCCCATGCGCACGACCTCATACCGGTCGGATCCGCCGGGGTATTCCGCGCCGCCGAAGCCTTGGCGGAAACCGCCGGGCTGCGCTTTCGAGCCAAAGAGCACCTGCCGGGTTGGTTGGGCCAGCCGACGGCCAGCCTGGCCTCGGCCTTCTTGGCCGCCCTGCCGGCTGGCCAAAGCCAGCGCGCCTACGCGGTGCCGGTGCCGGTGACCCACGTCGGCCGTCTGGAGGGCTAGCCGCCAGGATCTCCTGCCGCCCGCCTGGCGCGGGCGGCTTTTTCCTTCCTCCCACGTCGCTCGCCCCCAACGGGTGACCGCCATTTCGGGAGAGCGACCCTCCACCGGGCCCTGCGTCGCATAAATCCCCTGCTCCTGCTCATACTGGCTTCAAAAGGCTGGGGAGGGAATCCAGATGGCATGGCCTTTCCGCCAACGCATCCCCTTGGACGCGAGAGGCCAGGACCAGCACGACGCGTCCGCGGCGGTCAGCCGAGGGGAAGAGGCGACCAATCAGCTGCAAGCGGCTGAAGCAACCCTGCGAGCAATCGCGCCCGTGGATGCCTCCGGGCTCAAGGAGGTCGAAACCCTCTGTGGCCACGTCGGCTCGTGGATCGACGCCATGTTGGAGGACCTCACCCAGCCCCAGGGCAACCTCAACCGGTATGGCGGCAGCGTGGAGGCGGCCTACGAGCGACTGAAGAATACGGTGGGAACCTCCCCCGACGTGGTGCTGCGCAAGTTTTGGCTGGGCAGCCAAGCCCGCTGGCCGGCCCTCTTGGCCTTCGTCGACGGGCTGGCGGACAACACCATGATCGACCGGGACATCCTCATGAACTTGCAGCTCTACCCGATTCCCCAAGGCGGCCAAGCCGAAGTCGTCTTCGAGGCGGTCCACCAAGCGGCGGTGGCGGTGGGTCACGTCAGCACTGAGGCCGAGTGGGACAAGCTCTTGGTCAAACTGATCGCCGGCAATGCGCTTCTCTTCCTCGAGGGCGCCAGTCAAGTGCTGGTGCTGGACACCGTCAAGTTCCCCTCGCGCAGCCTCGGACGCTCCCAAACCGAACCCTCGGTGTTGGGGCCGCAGGAGGCCTTCAACGAGATCAGCCTGACCCAGATGAACCTCTTGCGACTCCGGATCCAATCGCCGGGCCTGCGATTTACCGAGCTGACGCTCGGCAATCGCTCGCTCACCCAGGTGCTGCTGGTTCACCTGGACGACGTCACCAACCCGGCCTTGGTGTCGGCCGTGCTGGAGCGGTTGAACAGCATTCAGCGCGATAGCGTGCAAACCGCCAACGAGGTGGCCGAATACCTGGCTGACCGGAGGTGGACGCTCTTTCCGCAAACCCGCCAGACCGACCGGGTGGAGTGGGTGGCGCGGGAAATCATGGCCGGCAAGGTGGCGGTGCTGGTGGCCAACGACCCGTTCGCCATCATCCTCCCCAACACCTTGATGGACTTTTACCGCACCACCCAAGATTACGCCTCTTCGTTTTGGGACACCACCTTGACCCGGATGGTTCGGTTTTTGGCCTTGATCATCGGCATCTACCTGATGCCGCTTTACATCGCCTTGACCTCGGTCAACACCGACCTCATCCCGACCAAGCTCTTGCTCACCATCGCCGGATCCCGCGCCGGCATCCCCTTTCCCCCCATCTCCGAGGTCATCATCATGTGGTTGATCATCGAGGTCCTGCGCGAGGCCTCGGCGCGGCTGCCCCAACAGATGGCCACCACCTTGGGCACGGTGGGCGCGGTGGTGGTCGGGACCGCCATCGTCAAGGCCGGAGTGGTGGACGACATCATGATCGTCACCGTCACCTTGACCGCGCTCGGGCTGTTTACCTCCCCGTCCTTCGAGCTCACCTCCACCTGGCGATGGCTCTTCTGGGGCTTTATCGTCACCGCCTACGTCTTTGGGATTTACGGGATCGTCTTGATGACCGTGATCGTCTTGGCTCACGTCACCTCACTGGAAAACTACGGCGTCCCCTACTTCAGCCCCTGGGGTCCGCTGCGGGTGCGGGAGCTGAGCGATACCTTGATTCGCCTGCCCCTGCCCTTCCTCACCCGCCGCCCGCTGACCTTGCGAACCGTGGACGCCCGCATGTCGGAGCGCACCGTGCAAGCAGGCTCGGTCGACCTCTATGCCGGGCAACGGCGGGCCCGCCGGCGATGAAGGCTTGGGCGGCGGCCCTGGTCGCGGCCGCGCTGTCGGTCGGCCTGGCCGGCTGTTGGAGCAACCGGCCGGTGGAGCGGCGCAACTTGGCGCTGATGTTGGGCGTGGGCCCAGCCCCGCATCATCAGCTGCGCCTGCTGTTTCAGATCCCTACCCGCGCCGGGCTGACCGGGTTGACCAAGGGCAGCGGGTCGGGCAGCGAGCCTTCGTTTAACATCATCGAGGGCGTGGGCACCACCTTGACCGACGCCTTCGCCCAGGCCCAGGCCAAGACCACCCGCGACCTGTATCTCGGCCAGGTGGAAGTGGTGGCCTTTTCCACCAAGCTCTCGCCGCAGGAGTTTGAGCAGGCGCGCAACATGTTCTCCCGCCTTGGGTCGCTGGACAAAACCGCCTACGCAGTGGCCACGCCCTCGGTCCGCGCGCTTTTGAGCCTGCAGCCGCGGTCGGGCGAGTTGCCGGGGATCATCCTGGCCAGCAACTTCGGCTGTCTGTCCTGTAACGTGGAACACTTAGAGCGCAGGGTGTGGGACATGGAGACGGCCTCTTACAACCGCGGCATCAACCTCTGGCTCCCCCTGCTCACCGCCGGCAAGAGCGGCTTTGAAATCAACCAGATGGCCGTCTACGCCGACGGCCATCCGGTGCTCACCCTCTCTCCCGCCGAAACCCAGGCGCTGGGTTACGTGATGGGCCTGACCCACAAGGGAACGGTCAGCTTTCGGTGGCACGACCACTTGGTGGCGCTGCGCGGCCTTGACGCTCGCCCCTATTTCCACCTGACCTGGGTACAAGGGCGGCCGCACATCGACGTCACGCTGCGCATCACCGGCGCCCTGGCCGAGTACCTAGGCGGCGAGTTGACCCCGGAGGCCCTCTCCGAGGTCCAGGCGACGGCCGAGCACTTGATCGCCCGCCGGGTCACCGCGGTGCTGCGCCGGCTGCAACAGGCCAAGGTGGATCCGGTGGGATTCGGGCAGGCTTGGGTCTGGTTCCATCCCGGGCGATTTGCTCGCTTGGGGTCCTGGCGACAGGCCTTCTCCCAGGCAGCCATCCACGTCGAGGTGCAGCTCAGGTTGCACGACATCGGCGACCTGACCTAGTCGCGGAGGCAGGCGCAGGCGATGAGGAGAGGAGGGGAGAGCCGGTTTGCGGATTCGACGCCACATCTCGCCGTTTCAGTACGCCCTGCTGATCGCCGCCAGTTACATGGGCTTTGGCATCTTTCAGTTTCCCCGCGAGTTGGTGCAGCGGGCGGGGCCGGACGCGCTGTGGGCCCTTGCCGCCGAACTGCTTTGGGCTTTGGCGGCATTTCGGCTTTGGATCGCGGTCAACCGGCTACACCCGGACCAGCCGGTGTTCGGCTTTGCCGCCTCCTATCTCCCCCGACCGGTGGTGACGGCGATGGTGGCGATCACCGTCATCCTCCACCTCGGCTTGGCCTTCATCGCCTTGGCCAACTTCGGGTTTCTGATGAGGACCTACTTCTTGCCCGAGACCCCGCTCTTTGCCATCGACGCCGCCTTCGTGCTGACCGCGGTCTACGTGGCCTGGTACGACATCGCCCCTCTGGCCCGCACTCTAGAGACCGTCTTTCTGGTCCCCGGCCTGCTCTCCATCTTCATCGGCATTCTCCTCATCGGCCGGATGCGCTTTGGTTACGCGCTCCTCCCCTCCACCCACCTGTGGCTGTTACCCACCGTGCGCGCCACCTATCACGGGGCCTACATGTTTTTCGGGTTTGAAGTCACCATGGTCCTCTACCCCCTGGTGCGCCAGGAGCAGCAGCGCATCGCCGAGCGCTACGCGTTTTGGGCCATGATCTTCACCTTTGCCTTCTTTCTCTTCGGCTACGCGATGGTGCTGGGCGTCGAGGGGCCGTTCTTCCTGACCCACATCCAGTGGCCCACCGTCTCCGCCAACCGGCTGGTGGATATCGAAGGGTTGTTTGTCAACAAATTGGGCCTGTTGGTGGTGGTGTTGTGGGGATTGATGCTGCTGGCCTTCCTCACCCTGCGCCTTTGGTGCGTCATCCACGATGCCATCCCCGACTACGGGGTCCATTCACTGCCTCGGTACCGCATCCTGTTGGTGATTGCCGCCGCCCTGGTGGTGGCGGCGGCCCTGCAAATCCCCAACATCGCCCCCCTCGACGTGATCATCCAGCGCTTTATGATCCCAGCCATGCTGGGCTATCTCTTCCTCACCCCGGCCGTGGTGTGGACGGCGGCGTTTTTGGTCCACCGCCACCGCTGGGACCCCCACCCTCCGACTCCCCGCCCTCGGGCCTCCCTTGGCCGCCCCTCCCGCCGGTTGCTATAATGACCTTGGTCAATCGGGACAAGGATCAGACAAGGCAGTCGGACTGCGCCTGGCAAGCGGTGCGATTGCTCCATTTGCGCAATTGTTCCCACGGCTAGGTGGGAGGGCGTGTGGAAAAGGAGGACCTATGCCGAGGGAAGCCGCGCGATTCGACCCTGGCAATCCCGCATTAGAACCAGTGTTGGAACGGCTGGAGGCGGTGGTCATCGGCAAACGCCGAGTGGCCGAACGCATGCTGTGCGCCGTGTTGGCCCAAGGGCACGTGCTGCTGGAGGACGTGCCGGGAGTAGGAAAGACCCTTTTGGCCAAAACCTTGGCCCGCTGTTTGGATTTTAGCTTTGCCCGGGTCCAGTTCACGCCCGACCTGCTTCCCTCCGACCTCATCGGAGTCCACATCTGGGATCCTCGCGACCTCAATTTTCACTTTCGCCCGGGCCCGCTCTTCCACCAACTGGTCTTGGCCGACGAGATCAACCGGGCCTCGCCGCGCACCCAATCGGCGTTGCTGGAAGCGATGGAGGAGGGACAAGCCACGGTAGAGGGCTCCACCTACCCCCTACCTCGCCCCTTCCTGGTGGTGGCGACCGAAAATTCCCTGGATGACGCCGGCACCTTTCCGCTCCCCGAGGCCCAATTGGACCGTTTCATGTTCCGCCTCCACCTGGGCTACCCCACCCTGGAGGAAGAAGTGGAGCTCCTGCGCCTGCATTCCCGCGCCGAGGCCCTCTCCCAGACGGCGCTTTTGGAGCTGGAGGTGGTCCTGGGACTGCAAAAAGAGGTCCGAGCGGTGCGGGTCACCGAACCGGTGCTGCGGTATGTGGCCCAACTAATCCAGGCCACCCGCGGCCACCCGGGGTTGACCCTGGGGGCCAGCCCGCGGGCGGCGGTGGCCTTGGTGCATGCCGCCCAAGCCTGGGCCTTCTTGCAGGGACGCCGATTTGTCATCCCGGACGACATCCGCCTGCTTTTGCCCGACGTGCTGGAGCATCGCCTGATTTTGAAAAATCCCCACCGCTCCGACGACCGAGACCGGGTGGCCGAGGTATTGCATGACGTCCTGCGCGAGGTGCCGGTTCCCACCGGGGAGCCCCGATGATTCGCCGGGTATTAGGCGCTTCGGGTCCGGGTTTGGTGTTGCTAGGCGGCTGGGGCGCGGTGAGCCTCTACGCCTGGCTGGAGGGCGGGACCTTTGCCTGGAGGCTCTGGGCGGCGGTAAGCGTCCTCCTCCTCACCGGTTTGGTTTGCCTTGCCGTCCCGGCCAAAAAAGTGCAGTGGCAGCGGGTCGTCCCCGCCCGGCCCGCGAGTGCCGGGGAGACGCCCTTGATCCTCCTGCGCTGCCGCGCCCCGCGCTACTGGCCAGGGCTGAGCCTGACCGTGGAGGAGGTCTTGCCGCCCGGACTGTCCCTGACTTCCCCGCCCGTCTTCGAGGTGTGGCCGCGGCGCGGCGATTGGCTGGAATTCAGCTATCGCCTGCCCCCGCTCGCCCGCGGCCGCTATCCGTTCTCCTCCCTGGTCCTGCGGTGGGGCGACCCGTTTGGATTCTTTGTCCGCCGCGCGTCCATTGCCCTTCCGGTGCAGGAACTGGAGGTATGGCCGCGCACGGTGCCCTTGGAGGGCGGCCAAGGCAGTTTGCCGTCCCGCGACCCCGGCGTGTTGCGGGGGGTGCGCCCGTATCAACCCGGCGACCGGATCACCCACATCCACTGGGCGGCCACCGCCAAGGCCGGCACCTTTTACGTACGCGAGTTCGAGCCTCCTCCGCGGAGTGGATTTTGGGTGGTGGTCGACGCGCTCCCCGACGACCTCTACGAACTTGGGCTGGAGGTGGCCGCCTCGCTCTGCCTGTGGGCGTTCAAACGCTCTGAGCCGGTCGGCCTCCTGGATATCGCCGCCGGCCTGGAAGTGCCCCCGCAATCCGGCCCAGCGCAGTTTCGCCGCTTGATGCACCACCTGGCCGGCCTCTTCAGGCCCTCCGCCCCGCCTGTAAGCTCGTCTCTAACCCCCGCCGACGGCCGTCCCGCCTACTTGATCACCAGCGCCTCGGCCGCGGTTCCCCGGGACCCGACGCTGACGGTGATAGTGGTCGGTCCGGGAGGCGTGTTGGCCCTCGAAGAGCTCCCCACCTGGCTCTTCCGCTCGGTTGCCCAAGGGGGGAGCCAGCGGTGATGCCGCGATCCCGCCTTCGCCCGCTCCTTACCGCTGGCCTGGACGCCCTCTCCACCATCGCCCTCCTGGAGCCGGTGGTGCAGTGGAAGCGCCTGCCCCACGCCGCCTGGATCGGGCTGTGGCCTGGCCTTTGGATCCTCGGCGACCAGTTGACGGCCGGATGGCGCAGGGTTCTGCGCGCGCTGTTGGTCGCGGCTGGCGTCATCCTGGCCAGCCCCCAACTGCCTCTGGCCGTGCGGGAAAGCCTTATCCCCGCCGGTCGCTCGGCCGCTGAGACGCTGTTGGCGACGGTGCAGGCCGCAGCTCGCTCGGTGGAACTGGGGGTGATGTTGGCCATCTTGGCGGTGGCGCTCGGCCAGACCTTCTCCCGACCCCACACCCGCATGCATCTGACCTTGCGCCTGGCCCTCGGTGTGGCGGTGCTGGCCGTGCTGCGCACCTTTCTGGCGGTTCCGGTGACGGCATGGCTGGCGGTCTACCTGGCCGCCGGCCTGCTCTTGCTCCTGCTGCTGCAAGGGATGGCCTTGCAGGTCGAGCCTTCCCAAGGCGCACCTCGACGCGTCGGCTACTGGCTGCCCTTCTTGATGGCCCCTTTTGTCGCCGCCGACTTGATGCCTGCCCAAGGCAGCCACTGGCCGGTTCAGGGCTGGGTTTGGCCCAGCCTGTTGGCGCCCAGGACCGGCCTGGGTATCGGCGTGCCCAACATCAATCATCCGGTCACCTTGACCGACAATCCGGTGATGGCGATCAGCGGGGCTCCCCGGCCGATGTTGTGGGAGACGGAGACGTACACCGATTTCGACGGGGTCAGCTGGTCGAACCCCTCCGAGCCGAGCTTCGATTTCGCGTCCGGTCAACCGGTGGGATTTGGCCAGCGATTTTACGGGGTCGAGCCCACCCTTACCGTGGTCGTCAGCCTCAAGGCGCCCACCCCGGATATTCCCTACCACGGCCGCCTCATCCTGGTCCAGGGCAGCAGCCCTACCCAGCACGGCACCTACTGGCCGCGCAAGGGCCTCTTTCAGTGGGCCGCCCCCCAGCCCACCCAGTATCGGGTGACCATGGTGCCGTCGCCGGGCTTCTTCCCTTTCCGCCGCTTCCCGACCACCCTCGACGCCTATCTGCAGCTGCCCCCCTCCCTCTCCCCGCAGGTGGTGGCCTTGGCCCGGCAGATCACCCAGGGGACGACGTCGCCCATGGAGGCGGTGGACGCGCTGGTCCGTTATCTCGACACCCATGAGCGGTACACCTTGAACTTCTCTCCCGCGGCCAACCAAAACGCTGTGAACCGGTTCCTCCTGGTCACCCACGCCGGCTACTGCGACCAGTTCTCCTCCAGCCTGGTCATGATGGCCCGAGCGGTGGGCATTCCCGCCCGCTGGGTGGTCGGCTACGCCCCCGGAGGGTGGGACCCGACCACCCATACCACCATCATCTCCTCGGCCGACGCCCACTCCTGGGCCCAGGTCTGGGTGCCCGGCTCGGGCTGGGTGGACGTCGACCCCACCCCAGCCGCCGACCTTCCCGGAGCGGCCTCCGGCGCGGCTCCCGGAGCGTCGGTGGCCTCTCCCGCGCCCCCTTCCCCCTCGGCTTCCCCTTCTCCCGCCCCCGCTCCGGCGAACGGTGGAGGGGCCGGTGGGCTGAGGCTAGACCTGGGGATGGGCGGCTCCGGGCCCCTGGTTCCCTGGACCCTGGCCGCCGCGGGGGCGGCGGCGCTGCTGGGGAGTGGGTGGGGGTTCTGGTACCGCCGGCGCCCGCGCTCCCGAACCCGTCGCTTCTTGCGCCGGGCCAGGCGGCTCTTGCGAGTCTCCCCTCGCGGCCCTTATCCCACCTGGCGCGAAGGAATGCGCCACTGCCCAGTCGCCGATCTGCCGGAAGCGAGGACGGTCTTGAACTTCCTCGAGCACCTGGCCTACGCGGAGGAGCCCCCAAGCCTGGAGGGGTTGCTTCAGGCCGAACGCGCCCTCACTCAGTTGTCGCGCCAACTGCAAAAAGCGCGAAGGCAGACATGGAGGCGGGCGACCTTTCGACTGAAGGCCAGCCGTTGAGCGGCTTTGACCATGACCTAGGAGGTGGCTCACGTGCAAGCCAAGGACCGCGAAGCGATTGCCAGGGAGCTGGCCGAGCTCCCGGGGTGGGAGGGTGACGCCACGGCGTTACACAAGACGTATACCTTCTCGGACTTTGCTTCGGCGTGGCGGTTTGTCGACCAGGTGGCCGAAGCCGCCCAGGCTCTCGACCACCATCCCGAGATCCTGTGGCGCTACAACCGCGTCACCATCGTCACCACCACCCACCGCACCGAGGCGGTGACCGACTTAGACTTGGCGCTGGCGCGCCGGCTGGAGGCGCTTAGCTCTGCGACGTCTGATCCAGCCGCGCCTTGAGCGCTTTGAGTTCCTGGCCGAGGCGCTGCATCTCCGACTGGGCCAGGTTGAGAAAACGCGCAAGCTCCTCCTGGCGCTCGGGGGTCAGGTCCATCAGCTGCCGCACCTCGTTGTAGATGTCCAAGGCCTGGTCGACGTCCTGGCGCAGCCGCTGGATGCGCTCCTCCAGGCGCATGCGCTCTTCTTGGGCGCGGTCTTCGGCCACCAACGGTGCCAACATCTGCAGCAGCAGGGGGTCGTCGGTGGAGACGCGCACCGCCACCGCTTGGCCTGCGTACCCGCGAGCGGCCTGGATCCACGTGATCGGATCGGGCACCGGCACGCCGCGGATGAACCCCTGCCACGGCGCCACCGGAATCTCTATTCGGCGATGCGCCCCGATCGCCATTGCCAGCGTACGATCCTCGCGAATCTGGTGGACGAACACCACCCGCCCCGGTTCGGCCAACAGGTAGCCGAGCGCCACTTGGGTGGCCGGTGAATGCACGGTCAGACGCGCGAGATAGGCTAAAATGCGTTCGTTGTCCAGGGCAACCCAACCCCTCTAGCCAAAATCGTTTTCGAACCCTCGCCGCAGGAGCGACCCCAGCTGGCTACACTTCCTTCAGCATACCACCGGCGGACGGAAATGCTTACCGTCCTCCACCGTTTTCGCCTTCGACCCAGCAAATGGGGTTGGACAAATGGAGGGTTCTGGGACTACGATCAAGAAGGGGGTAAAGACCCTCGAGGGCAGTGCAGAGAAGAGGTACCAGGTTGTGGAAGCTGCTGTTGGATAGCCACTTGGGGCTGGCCTTTGCCCTTTGGGTAGGCAGCGGGGCCATGGCCGGCGCGTGGTGGTTCGGTGTCAAGAAAAATTCCCGCACCCCGGTTAAGGTTTGGCAATTTCAGGGTATTCTTCAGGTAGCTGTGTTGATCCAAGCGGCCTTGGGGGTGGCCTTGTGGGAGACCGGCCCCCATCCGCAAGATCGGCTGCACTTTCTCTACGGGGTGGTACTGGCCTTGATCGTGTTGGTGGAGCGCTCCCTGTTGCCCCAAGGGCGGCTTCGCGCGGTCTTGGAGATGGACTGGGGCCGCTTCTCGGAGCGGTGGACCTTCTTCTCCCTCAACCTTTTGAGCTGGCTTTTGGTGGGGCGCGCCATCACTACCGGGATTTGGGGATTTTAACCAGCAGGAAATCGTTCCGTAAGCGCGAATAATACGATGCGGCTACAATCCGGCAACAGGGCCTGGTTGTTCCATATAATGGAGGTAGGATTTACCTGGCCGTCTCGGAGACTCTACGACAGGAAGGAGCGAAGGCCATGAGAACGCTGACTCCAGGGGAGATCAAGGCCTTGATCGTCCTGTTAGGCGATGAAGACATCAAGACGGCCCAAATTGCGCGCAGGGTCCTGATCGAGGCCCGGCGGGAAGCGCAGCCGTACCTGGAAGCGGTCCGCGACACCCTGGACCCGCATGTGCGAACGCGCGTCTACAGCATATTGGAGCGCCTGCGCCTCGATGAACTAGGCGAACGGTTCCGGGCCTTCGCGTCGATGCCTTCCGCCTGGCTGGACCTCGAAGAAGGGGCCTTTTTGATCGCCGAGGCGGGATATCCCAACATCAACCGGGCTCATTATCGGGCTATGTTGGACCACATGGCGGACACCTTTAAAGCCCGCATGGAAGAGCAGCCGGGGCTGAAGGGGCGAGAGCTCCTCGAGCGATTCAACGACTACTTCTTTAACGAATTGGGGTTCACCGGCAACCAAGAGAACTACTACGACCCCGACAACACCTATATCAACCAGGTGCTCGACCGCCGCCTGGGCATTCCCATCAGCTTGTCCACCGTCTACCTGCTTTTGGCCAAGCGGCTGCGCCTGCCGGTGGTGGGCATTGGCATGCCCGGTCACTTCCTCCTCCAGTTCAACGACAACCTGTACGTCGACGCCTTCCACAAGGGACAGATCCTCAATCGGGGCGAATGCGTCCAGTTCCTGATGAACAACGGGTTCGGCTTCCATCCGGCCTACCTCAGCCCGACGCCCACCCGGTTCATCCTGGTGCGGATGCTAACCAACCTCATCCAGATCTGCAGCACCCAAGACCCCGATCGGGCGGAGTCTCTGACCGCCTTTCGCGACATGCTCACCCGTTCTCACGTCAACGTCTAAATCCCTCGGGCGCCCCCGGGAGAGCACCGTCCGCGGCCAGGCCCTCCCGAGGGCGTCAAGACAATCGGACCTAACCGCCAAAGACCCCTTGTTCCAGCAGGGCTTCAGCCAGGAGCACGGCGCCCTTGCCAGCCCCCATCTTGGTGTTGTGCGAGACCAACACGTACTTAACGCCGCCCAAAACCGGGTCCGGCTCCACCCGGCCGACGCTGGTGGTCATGCCATCGCCCAGCTCCCGATCCCGCCGCGGCTGCGGCCGGAAGGGATCGTCGAAGACGTGAATCCACTCCTCGGGAGCCGAGTGGAGGCGAGCGCCGGCAAACGGCCGGTATTCTCGCAGTACCTGTTTAACCTCGGCCACCGAGGCCGCCTTCCCCAGTCCGGCAAAGACCGCCTCGGTGTGACCGTCGAGCACGGCGGCCCGGGTGCAGATGGCGTTGACCGGCACCGGGGTGGGGACGATGGCCTCCCCCTCCAGTCGACCCAAGATCTTGCCGAGCTCGCTGCGCACCTTCTCCTCCTCCTTGGGAATGTAGGGGAGGATGTTGTCGAGGCTGTCCAAGGTGCGCACGCCCGGGCTGCGACCGGCGCCGCTGACGGCTTGCATGGAGACCATCAGCACCCTGGTGAGGCCAAAGGCGTCGGCCAACGGCTTCAAGGTGATGGCCAGTCCGGTCACCGTGCAGTTGGGAATCGGCACCACAAAGCCTTTCCAGCCTCGCCTCCGCTGCTGGACCCGGATCAGCTCGGCGTGGTGGTGGTTGACCCCGGCGATCATCAACGGGGTGTCTGGCTCCTGGCGAAACAGGGAGGCGGTGGAGAACGTAGGGGTGGTGGCGGCAAAGCGCGGCTCGAGTTCTCTGGCCACGTCGGACTCCACGGCGGTGAAGATGACGTCGACCGACTCGGGGCGGAAGGCCTCCGAGGTGACGACCGGCACCTCGGCCATGTCTTCGGGCACCTCGCTGCTCTGCGTCCATCGCGACGCCCCGTCTGGCTCTAAGAGCGCCTCCGCGTAATTACGGGCCGTGCGGGAGGAGACCATCGCCACGACCTCGAATTGGGGATGGCCGGATAAGGCCTGGACGAACTGTTGGCCTGCCATCCCGGTCGCCCCCACGATGGCGGCTTTCAATCGCTGCATGATCTGACTTCCTCTCTAGTCGCCGCTGACTGACGGCGTACACTCGTGATCCCCATGGTACTGAACCCGAAATCCCCTCGCAACCGCGGCGACCGCGGCGGTTTGGTCCGGCTTCGGAGTCTTGGTAGAATCAGAATCAGTCTCACCGTAATTTCAGGAGGAGGCAAGGACTGGTGCCCACCATCGCTGACTTGGGACAACGCTTAAGCCGCATCGACGGACGCCCCTACGGAGCCTACCGGGACCTGGAGGGAAGCTATCTCCTCGCTCCCGGTCTTAACCTGGCCATCGTCCACGTGCAGCCCGATCCCTTCGCCCCTCCGAGCCGGCTTCGCATCACCGCCCGGGCCCCCTGGTGCGACCTGCCTGCCCATTTTGCCACCACCCCGCTCCGCCGCGTCGCCACCGCTGACATCTTATTGCGCGAACTCGGAGCGCGCCTGGCCCGAGAATCCCAAGGGGCCCTGTTCATCCAGCACCCGGGACCGGAGATGCGCGAGCGCAGCGCAATCCAGCTGACCCAGGCAGACGACCGCGGCCTGGAGCTGACCTTGCGGATGCGGCTGGCTCTACCCCAAGCCCACGGTCGGCGGGTGGATGGGCGCAGAGCCCAACGCCTGTTGACCGAGGTGCTGCCGCTGGCTCTCGAGCGCACCCTGCGGGCCCCCGGGCGCAACGACGCTCGCATCGCGGAGGCCATCTCGGCCATCGAGCGCTACGCGCGGATCGCCGAGGCCCTGTTCGAACACCGGCTGGTCGCCTTTGTGGCCGACGGCAGCATCCTCCCCCGCGCCTCCGGGACCAGCCAGGCCCCCCTTCCGGCCTCCCGGGCTCTCCCGTTTGTCAGTCCACCCGAGCGGCGGGTCCGATTGGCGCTCGACCACGGGGAGACAGTGGAGGGGATGGGTCTTCCGCAAGGCGTGACGGTGCTGGTTGGCGGCGGGTATCATGGCAAGAGCACGCTGCTGGAGGCGCTCTCCCGTGCCATCCACCCCCATGTGCCGGGCGACGGGCGCGAGCGCGTGGTCAGCTTGCCCGATGCGGTGCTGGTGCGCGCGGAGGATGGGCGCAGCGTGGCCGGGGTGGACATCTCCCCGTTTGTGGAGAACCTCCCCGACCGGCAAGATGCCCGCACCTTTACCACCGCCAAGGCCAGCGGCTCGACCTCGCAGGCCGCCGCGGTGATGGAGGCACTGGAGGCCGGCACCCATCTGCTGCTGCTGGACGAGGACACCTCGGCGGCCAACTTCCTGGCCCGCGACTCTCGCATGGAGGCGCTGGTGCCGCGGGAGGAAGAGCCGATCCGCCCCTTTCTCTCCCGGGTGCGGTTTTTGGCCCAACGGGGCATCTCCACCATCCTGGTGGCGGGAAGCTCCGGGGCGGCCTTCGAGGTTGCGGACACGGTGGTGCAGCTCTTGCGCTACGAGCCGAAGGACGTCACCGAACGGGCCCGGGAGATTGGAGGGCGACGGCCGAGCTTCTCCCCTGCGGAGGATCCCTTTCAAGCCTTGACCCCCCGCCGGCTTCGCGCCCGCTCGCTCAAGGAGTTTGCCGCCGACAAGGGGATTCGGCTGCGCGGGCAAGACACCTTGGAATTGACCCGGGAGCGTCAGGTGGAGGCAGGGCGGCTCCCTCAGGTCTTTGAGGTCGGAGAGCTTCACGCCATCGCCGC
>JAIMAE010000276.1 GCA_023512105.1 Bacillota bacterium
GACATGTACGCCGACCAGCTTCTCACCGACGACGGCTACGTGATCATCGACTCGAGTCTCGGCGTGGTGATGCCGCCAGATGAGCTCCATCGCCCCAAGGCTTCCGCCCCGCGCCGGCCCCACTAAATCGGGTCGGAGCCGGGAGGAGCGCTGCAGTTGGGCGCGGCGACGCGCCCAACTGTCGTGAGGAGAAAGGAGAGGCAGATGGCGCTGGACGAAGAACGCCAGGCGGTGCTCCGCCGACTGCCGGCGGTCAAGGGACTGCTGGACGAGCTCATCGCCGAACAGGCCAACACCCCCCATCCGATTGCCACCGTCTGGCTACATGAGGCGGTCACCGCGGTGTTGGACCAGGCCCGGGCCGAGGCCCTGGCCCACGGGCGGATTCCCGAGCGGTCCACGCTGCTCGCGCGGGCCCGGGAAGAGGCGCGGCGGCGTGGCACTCCCCACTTGCGCCCAGTCATCAACGCCACCGGGGTGGCGATACATACCAACTTGGGGCGCTCGCCGCTGCCGGAGGAGGTCTTGGAGGCGGTCAGCGCGGTGGCGCGCCAGTACTCGACCTTGGAGTATGACCTTGTCCGCGGGCGGCGCGGCTCGCGGCACAGCCACGTCGATCAGCTGTTGGCCCGCTTAAGCGGGGCCGAGGCGGCGATGGTGGTCAACAACAACGCCGCCGCCGTGCTGTTGGCCCTCTCCACCTTGGCTCGGGGGCGAGAGGCGATCGTCTCCCGGGGCCAGCTGGTCGAAATCGGCGGCTCCTTTCGCATCCCCGACGTCATGGCCCTCTCCGGCGCCGTCTTGCGCGAGGTCGGCACCACCAACAAGACCCATCTCAGCGATTACGAGCGGGCGATCTCCGAGGCCACCGCGCTTATCGTCAAGGTCCACACCTCCAACTTCCGCTTGATCGGATTCACCGCCCAGCCGACCACCGACGAGCTGGTCGCCCTGGCCCATCGCCACGGACTTCCGGTGATGGAGGACCTGGGAAGCGGCTCTTTGATCCCGTTTCGCCTGGGCGAGTGGGAAGAACCCACGGTGGCCGAGGTGGTGCAGGCCGGGGTCGACGTGGTCACCTTCTCCGGAGACAAGCTGCTGGGTGGTCCCCAGGCCGGCCTGGTGGTCGGCCGGCGCGAGTACATCGAGGCGATGAAGAAAAATCCCCTGGCCCGCGCGGTGCGGGTGGACAAGATGACCCTGGCCGCCTTGGAGGTGGTCTTGCGTTGGTACTGGGAGGGGCGAGGGGAGGAGCTCACCCTCTGGCAGATGTTAAAGGCCGACCCGGTGCAGCTTCGCCGGCGCGCTCGGCGTTGGCAGACCGCGCTGCGCCGGGTGCTGCCTCCGGACCACCGGCTTTCGGTGGAGGAGGACCGCTCAGAGGTCGGAGGCGGCTCGATGCCGGGAACCCACCTTCCCACCTATGTGCTGGCGGTAAGCCCGGCACCGCCGCTCAGCGTGACCGCATTGGAGGAGCGGCTTCGGGCCGGGGACCCACCGGTGGTGGCCCGGATTGCCAAAGACAGCCTGCGCTTAGACCCGCGCACGGTGCTGCCCCACCAGGACGCCGCGTTGTTGGGGGCCTTGCTCGCGGCCTTGCGCTGAAGGAGGCTTCAAGTCTTGTTGACCCAGTATTTTGAGGAGATCCGGGTGGGCGAGCGGGCGATCTCCCGGGCTCGCACCATCACCGAAACCGATTTGGTGCTGTTTGCCGCGTTCAGTGGCGATTGGTACCCCCTTCACACCGACCGGGTCTACGCGGCCAAGACCCCTTTCGGGCAGCGGATCGCCCACGGGATGTTGGTGCTCTCGGTGCTGACCGGCCTCATTCGCCTCGAACCGTCACTGGTGGTGGCCTTCTACGGGCTGGACCGGGTGCGATTTGTCGCCCCCACCTTCATCGGCGACACCATTCACGCCGAGAGCGAGGTGATCGCCGTCGAAGACCGGGGACAGCGGGGCGGACTGGTGACCTGGCGGCTTGAAGGGAAAAAGGAGACCGGGGAGACGGTCTTGGCGGCCGAGATGAAGATCTTGGTCGCCAAGCGCTCCCCGGCCTCGTCCTGAAGCTTAGCCCTGGTAGATCTGTTGGCCGGAGCGCCGAAATTCCTCGGCCTTCTCCGCCATGCCCTGGGCGATGGCCTCCTCCACCTCCATATTGTGGGCCTCGGCCCAATCCCGGAGGTCTTGGGTGATCCGCATCGAGCAGAACTTGGGCCCGCACATCGAGCAGAAGTG
>JAIMAE010000058.1 GCA_023512105.1 Bacillota bacterium
GGGGAGGCTTTGGCCCGTGTAACCCCTCGCACACGGGCGATCCTACCGGTTCACTTGTTTGGCTTGCCGGCAGACCTAGACCGGCTGCGCGCGGGGTTTGGCGGGGCCATCGTCGAGGATGCCGCCCAGGCCTTCGGTGCCGCCTGGCAAGGAAAGAAGGTCGGGACCATGGGCGACCTGGCTGCCTTCAGCTTCTTTCCGACCAAAAATCTGGGGGGCCTCGGCGACGGGGGGATGGTGACCACCGACCACCTACCGTGGGCGGACTCGGTGCGCCGGCTTCGGGTCCACGGCGCCGTCGAGAAATACCGGCATGAGACGGTGGGGATCAACTCGCGTTTGGACGCCCTGCAGGCGGCCGCGCTGTCGGTGAAATTGCGCTACCTGGAGGAGTGGAACCGCAGGCGCCAGGCCTTGGCCGCGCGCTATGAGGCCGGCTTTCGCGCCTATGCGCTCGGGGAGTGGGTGCGCTGGCCGACCATCCCCGAAGGTGCCACCCACGTCTTTCACCAATACACGATACGCTGCCAGGACCGCGACGCCTTGCAGCGCCACCTCGCTGCCGCCGGGATTGGGAGCACCGTCTATTACCCGATTCCGTTGCACCTGCAGCCGGCCCTGCGCGAGTTCGGAGCGGGTGAGGGCAGTCTGCCCCAGAGCGAGCAGGCGGCCCGGTCGGTGCTCTCCCTGCCGATGTTTCCCGAGCTCACGGAGGAAGAAGTGGACCAGGTGGTGGAGGCAGTGGCCGCCTTCTACGGAAAGGCATGAGGATGCGGGTGCTCACGGTGGTGGGGGCCCGGCCGCAGTTTATCAAGGCGGCCTTGGTCTCCCCGCGCCTTCGCGAGGTGGCGCAGGAGGTGCTGGTCCACACCGGCCAGCATTACGACTACGAGCTCTCCGAACTGTTCTTCGCCGAGCTGGCCTTGCCCCAGCCCGACCATCTCCTGGGGGTGGGGTCGGCGCCGGCCTCGGTGCAGACGGCCGCCATCCTGGAGCGCCTGCACCCGGTGCTAGTCCAGGAGCGCCCGGATGCGGTGGTGGTCTACGGCGACACCAACTCCACCTTGGCGGGGGCGCTGGCCGCCGCCCAGGCCAACATCCCCTTGGCCCACGTCGAGGCCGGACTGCGTTCCTACGACCGCACCATGCCGGAGGAGATCAACCGGGTGTTGACCGACCACCTGGCTCAGGCCCTGTACTGCCCGACCGCGGCGGCGGTGGAAAACCTCCGCCGAGAGGGGATCGTGGAGGGCGTGGTGCTGACCGGCGACGTGATGGAGGCGGCCTTGGCCCGCGCCCATCCCAGCCCGGATCTGCTCCAGCCGTATGCGGTGGAGCCGGGAGGCTATTTCTTGGCCACCGTCCATCGCCAGGCCAACGCCGACTCGCCGGAGCGCCTGCGGGGGATTTTGGCTGGGCTGGGCCGGCTCTCGGCCCCGGTGCTGCTGCCCCTGCACCCGCGGACGCGGGAGCGGATTGCCCGCTTTGGCCTCGACGTTCCGGCCAACATTCGGCTGTTGCCGCCGCAGGGGTACCGGGCGATGATCTCGCTAGAGCGCTACGCGCGGGCGGTGCTGACCGACTCCGGCGGGGTGCAGCGGGAGGCGGCCTGGCTTGGGGTTCCGGTCTACGTCCTGCGCCAGCGCACCGAGTGGACCGAGTTGGTGGAAAGCGGCCAAGCGGTGCTGGTGGGAACCGACCCGGAGCGAATCGTGACCGCCGTGGAAGAAGGATGGGCGCGCCCACAGGCTACCGCCGGCCGGCCCGACCCGGTGGAGGCGATCGTGGCCGACCTGGGCGCTCGGTGGGGGAAGTAGAGGGGGTAGCAGCGGTGCGCGGGGAGTTCTTGCCGTACAACCAGCCGGAGTTGGACGAGCGCGAGGTGGAGGCGCTAAGCGCGGTGGTGCGTTCGCGCTGGATCACCCGCGGGCCGGTGACCGAGCGGTTTGAGGCCGCCCTCTCGGAGTATCTGGGGGGCGTCCCGGTGGTGGCGCTCAACTCCTGCACCGCCGGCCTTCACCTGGGGTTGCTCGCGCTGGGGGTAGGACCGGGCGATGAGGTGATCACCACCCCGTATACCTTTGCCGCCAGCGTCAACGTCATCGAGCACGTGGGCGCCCGCCCGGTGCTGGTCGACGTGGATCCGAAGACCGCCAACCTCGACTTCAACCAAGTGGTCGATCACCTCTCTGCTCGCACCAAGGCCGTGCTGCCGGTGCACTTCGCCGGCCATCCGGTGGACATGGAGGCCTTGACCGCTCTACGCGAGGGCTACGGCATTTCGGTCTTAGAAGATGCCGCCCACGCCCTGGCGGCGGCCTGGGAGGGCCGGTTGGTGGGGACCTTCGGAAACCTGACCGCGTTTTCCTTCTATGCCACCAAAAACCTGGCCACCGGGGAAGGGGGCGCCCTGGTGGTGCCCGACCCGGCGATGGAGGCGCGGGTGCGGGTGTTGTCGCTCCATGGCATGTCGCGCAATGCCTGGAACCGCTACACCGCCGCCGGCAGCTGGGCCTACGCGGTGGAGGAGGCGGGATTCAAGTACAACATGACCGACCTCCAGGCGGCCTTGGGGCTGGTCCAGTTGGAAAAGCTCCCGGCGATGCAAGCCCGCCGGGCCGCCATCGCCGCCCGCTACCGGGAGGGGTTGCGCGACCTGCCGGTGATCTTGCCCCATGTCGACCCGCGGGTGAGCCACGCCTGGCACCTTTATCCGCTGCGCCTGCAACTGCAGGCGCTGACGGTGGACCGGGCGGAGGTGATCGAGGCGCTGCGCGCCCTGAACATCGGCACCTCGGTCCACTTCATCCCGATTCACCTCCACCCCTACTACCAGCGCCGCTACGGTTGGCGGCGCGGCGATTTCCCGGTCGCCGAGGCGTTCTTCGACGCCGAGATCTCGCTCCCGCTGTACCCGGGAATGAGCGATCTGGACGTCGACGACGTCGTCGCTGCCCTGCGCCAGATCCTGGAGCGATCGCTGCGTTGAGCCACCCGGTCGTCAAGCGGCTGCTGGATTTGCTGTTAGGCCTTCCCCTGTTCCTGCTCACCCTTCCCCTGGCGGTGGTGATCGGACTTTGGATCCACTGGGACTCCCCCGGCCCGGTCTTGTTTCGCCAGACCCGGATCGGGCTGGGCGGCCGCCCGTTTGTGATGCTGAAATTCCGCACCATGCGGGAGGGGGCGGACCGGGAGTGGGTGCCCCCGCGGAGCGCGGCCGAGCTCGAGCAGTACCGCTTTCAGTCTGAAAGTGACCCCCGGATTACCCGCGCTGGACGGTTCTTGCGCCGCACCTCGCTCGACGAGCTGCCCCAGCTGTGGCAGGTGGTGTGCGGCACCATGTCCTTGGTGGGGCCCCGGCCGGAGGTGCCCGAGGTGGTGGCCCTATACGCCCCAGAGCATCATCTCCGTCACACCGTCAAGCCGGGAATCACCGGGCTGGCCCAGGTCCAAGGGCGGGGGGAGCTTACCACCGGCGAGGCGCTTCGTTGGGATCTGGAGTACTGTCGCCGGATGAGCCTCGGCCTCGACCTCTGGATCTTGTGGAAGACGCTGTTGGTGGTGTTCAGCCGCCGGGGGGCGCGGTGAGCCGGCGGGGGCGCCGCCAGACCTGGCCAATTCGGGGCCGGAAACTCTGGCTCGAACGAATCTTTTGGCAGGAGATTTGAGCGATCGCGGAGAACTTCTTAGGCTATCCCAGTAAGACGCATGGTCGTGCGTTTGTGCCACGTTACGTTCTTGCCGGCGCCTGGGATGGGTCAGAGGGGATTTTCTGCGCTTGGATTGGACGCGATTTTCTTGTGTTCAGGAAAGGGCGGTGAAGCGGTGAAACCGGCGCCGTTTCAGTATGTGGTTCCCGAATCTCTCGAGGAGGTGATGGACATTCTCGGCCAACACGGGGCCGAGGCGAAGGTGCTGGCCGGTGGTCAGAGTCTCATGCCGCTTTTGAACATGCGATTGGCCCGTCCGGCGGTCTTGGTGGACATCAATCGGCTGCCCGGCCTAGACCAGATCGCGGTGGAAGACACCGCTGTCGAGATCCCCTGCTTGGTGCGGCAGCGAGCCGCCGAGCGCTCGCCGATCGTGGCCGAAGAACTCCCGCTGTTGCGGGAAGCGCTGCGCCACGTCGCCCATCCGCAAATCCGCAACCGCGGCACCATCTGCGGAAGCATCGCCCACGCCGACCCGGCCGCGGAGTTGGCCTTGGTCTTGGTGGCCTTAGAAGGCGAGGTGGTGGCGGTGGGGAGGGGAGGCGAGCGCCGGATTCCGGCCAACGCCTTCTTTCGCGGCATCTTCACCACCGCCCTGGAGGCCGATGAGGTGATTCGCTCGGTCCGGATTCCTCGCCGGCGGTTCTCTGGGCAAGCCTTTCGAGAGTTTAGCCCTCGCGCGGGGGATTTTGCGCTGGTGGCGGTGGCGGTGGCGCTCGATGTGGATCCGCAAGGCAGGGTCCAGACCGCCCGGGTGGCGGTGGCGGCCGGGTCGGACGTCCCCGCGCGGCTGACGGAGGTCGAGGCCCGGCTGCAGGGCGCCCAGGCAGGGGCAGAGGCGGTTAAGGCCGCCGCGGCGCAAGCCCGGGAGGCGGTACAGGCGGGCAGCGACGCGCATGCCTCGGAGGCCTACCGGCGCCACCTGACCGAGGTGCTGACCGAGGAGGCCCTGTTGGCAGCCATGGCCACAACGGGAGGGAATGTCGCATGAGCACAGAGCAGCTGAAGACCGAGGCCGAACGCCCGGTGGCGTTCACCGTCAACGGACAGGCCTGGCGGGGATGGGTGGAGGTGCGCCGCACCTTGGCCGATGTCCTGCGCGAAGAGGTGGGACTGTTGGGCACGCACGTGGGCTGCGAGCACGGGGTCTGCGGGGCGTGCACGGTGTTGGTCAATGGGCAGGCGGTCCGCTCCTGCCTGATGTTGGCGGTGCAGGCCGACGGGTGCGAGATCTTGACCGTGGAGGGCCTGAGCGAATCCACCGAGCGGCTGCATCCGCTGCAGGAGAGTTTCTGGGACCACCATGCCCTGCAATGCGGGTTTTGCACTCCCGGGGTGTTGCTCTCCGCCTACGCCCTCCTGCAGGAAAACCCGCAGCCGACGCTCGAGGACATCCATGAATGGCTCTCTGGCAACGTTTGCCGGTGCACCGGCTACCAGAACATCGTCGAGGCCATCTCGGACGCGGCATCGCGGCTGAGCGCCGAGAAGGGAGGGAGATGAGGTGGCACAAGCTCCCCGCTTTACCGGTCAGCGTATCCGTCGGGTCGAAGACCCGCGATTTCTCACCGGCCGGGGCAGGTACCTGGCCGACCTGGAGCCCCTGGGCACGTTGGCGGTGGCGTTTTTGCGCAGCCCCCACGCCCACGCCCGGATTCGGCGGCTCGACGTGACCCCCGCCCTCCAGGTCTCCGGGGTGGCGGCGGTGGTCACCGGGGCGGATCTGACCGAGGCCAACATCTACTGTGCCGGGCTGGGAGGCCAGCCCTACCCGCCGCTGGCGGTGGACGAGGTGCTCTATGTGGGCCATCCCCTGGTGGCGGTGGTGGCCCGAAGCCGGGCCCAGGCGGAAGATGCGATCGATGCGGTGGTCGTGGAATACGAACCGTTGCCGGCGGTGGTTGACCCCGTGGAGGCGTTGGCCGAAGGGGCTCCCCGGGTGTTCTCCCAGGCCGAATCCAACCTGTGTTTTCACCTCGAGCATACCCCGGAGGGGCTGGATGCCCTGTTTGCAGAAGCCGCCTGCGTAGTTCGCGGCACCTTCCGCCACCAGCGGCAGACGGCGGTGCCGATGGAGACCCGCGGCATCTTGGCTCAGTACGAGCCGGTCTCCAGCCGCCTGCAGGTCTACGCCTCCAGCCAATGGGGGCATGGCTTGCGCGATGGCCTGGCCAAGGCGCTGGGGCTCCCCCAGTCCAAGGTCCAGGTGACGCTGCCTGATGTTGGAGGAGGGTTTGGCGCCAAGTACGGGGTCTATCCCGAGGACGTGGTGGTGGCCTGGCTGGCCCTCAAGCTCGGGCGACCGGTCAAGTGGGTCTCCGACCGCCTGGAGGCGATGGTCTCCGATTTTCACGCCCGCGACAGCATCCACATCGCCGAGGGGGCGTTCGCCAAGGATGGCACCTTTTTGGCCATCCGCGACCACATGATCTCTCCGGCCGGGGCCTACTTGCTCGACGGCTCGGCAGCGGTGTTGGAGACGGTGATCGCCAGCCTGGTCTTGCCCGGGCCTTACAAGGTCCAGGCGGTGGGCTTTCGCATCGACGGCGCCCTGACCAACACCACCCCGCTGGGCACCTACCGAGGGGTGTGGGGCCCGGCCGCCACCTGGGTCCAAGAATCGCTGATGGAGCGGGCGGCAAGCGAGCTTGGGCTAGACCGGGTGCAGATGCGGTTGCACAACATGGTGCGGAAGGAAGAATTTCCCTACGCGTCTTGTACCGGCGTGGTCTATGACCCCGGCTCCTATCAGGAATCGCTGCAGACGGCGATGGAGGCCATCGACTACCCGGGCTTCCTGAAGCGCCAGCGCGAGGCGCGGGCCCAGGGGCGCTACCTCGGGCTTGGGATTGCCGCCTTTGTGGAGCCGACCTCGCTCGGAGCCTGGCAACCGGAGCCGCCTACCGTGCCTTACGAATCGGCGGTGGTGCGGATGGAGCCGGGCGGCGAGGTGGTGGTCCAGGTCAGCGTCAACTCGCACGGACAGGGGCATGAGACCACCATCGCCCAGTTGGTGGCCGACGCCCTGTCGGTGGACATCGGCAAGGTCACGGTGCGCTTTGGCGACACCGCCGCAGCCCCCTATGGCGGCGGCACCTTCGGCAGCCGCAGCATCACCGTGGGCGGCGGAGCGGCGCTGGAGGCGGCGGGACGGCTGCGCGACAAGATTTTGGCGATCGGGGCGCACCTTTTGGAGGCCGCGCCGGAGGACGTGGAGTTGCGCGACGGCACGGTGGCGGTCAAGGGGGTGCCGGCGCGAAGCTTGTCGTTGGCGGAGATCGGGCGGGTGGCGCACTGGGTTCCGGCCAAGATGCCCTCGGGCATGGAGATGGGGCTCGAGGCATCCAGCCGCTATGTCCCACCTCCGATCACCTTCTCCAACGGCTGCCACGCGGCGGAGGTGGAAGTCGACCCCAAGACCGGACGGGTACGCATCCAGCGCTACGTGGTGGTCGAGGACTGTGGGGTGATGGTCAACCCCACCATCGTGGAGGGACAAATCATCGGTGGAGTGGCCCAAGGGGTGGGAGCCGCCTTCCTCGAGGAGCTGGGCTACGGAGAGGATGGCCAGCCTTGGGCGACCACGCTGATGGATTATCACCTGCCTTCGGTCACCGACGTGCCTCGGGTGGAGTGCCTCCATCTCGAGACGCCCAGTGCGGTACCGGGAGGCATGAAGGGGATGGGCGAGTCGGCCATGGTGGCCTCTCCGGCCGCCTTGGTCCTGGCGGTGGAAGATGCGCTGAGCCCTCTTGGGGTGCGATTTGAGCGGATGCCGCTGACGCCCGAGCGGGTGTGGCAGGCGATGACGGCCACCAGATCCTGAGGGCCATCTGGTGCTCGATAGTTACCGTTGCTTTTTCCGGCGGGAAGGAGAGCGTGTCACCTTCCCGCCGGTATTTTGGTTTCCAGCGCACAGGTAAGCAAGAAGACTTAAGATTATCCGAAAGATCCTTGCCGGGCCTCTTCCCGTCTCCTACATTTTTCCTATCGAAGAGGGCCGTGCAGCTTGCATCCCCTTGCCGGAGCATGGCGGGCTGCTCAGGCTGGGAGGGATGCTGCGATGAGACTGCGACGCCCATGGGTCGGGCTGATGGCGGCGCTGTTGACTGCCTTCGGCATCGGCCCCGGCTACCCGGTGGCTGCTCAGTCGACCCCGATGGTCCACCGGCTGGCCGGGGCGGACCGGCTGGCCACCGCGATTGCCATCGCCGATGCCGAATATCCCAATGGTCCTCCCACCGCCACCGTGGTGTTGGCCTCATCCGCCGATGCCAACCTGATCGACTCCGTCACCGCCGCCCCCTTGGCCTACGCGCTGAAAGCGCCCATCTTGTTGACCCAAAATTCCACCACCCTGGGGGCGGAGACCCTTCAGTACTTGAATAGTCACGGCATCGAGACCGCCTACCTAATCGGGGCCGATGCCAACCCCACCTTGGCCGCAGGTTTGCCGGTTCCTAACCTGGTGAAGGTCAGCGGAGCGGACCGCTTTGCCACCGCGGCCGCGATCGCGAACGCGCTCCAGGGACTGGAAGGAGGGGGGGACTTCTCCGCCCTTTACGTCGCGTCCGCGCAAGTCAACGACCTCAGCGATGCGCTGGCGATCGCCCCGTGGGCGGCCCGGGCCGGGGCGCCGGTGCTGTTGGCCGCGCCAGGCCAGCAGCAGCTTCCCGCCTCAGAGGCGGTATTCGTCACCAATGCAGCCTCCCAGACCATCACCGTCGTGGGGGCGGCCGCCGATTACGGACTGAGTTTCGGAGGTCACACCCCGACTGCCATCGGTAGCGCAAGTCTCAGCCCCTACGCGAATGCCGTGGCCATTGCCCAGGCGGTGGCGCCGCCTGCCGGATACGCGCAACTGGCCCTTGCCAACGCCGGCGAGGGCGGGACGCACTTGGTCGACGCCGTGGCGGCAGGGCCGTGGGCCGCACAGCAGGTAGCCCCCATCCTCTTCACCAATGGCGCCACCGTACCGGCCAGCTTGTCCCAGGCCCTCGGGAAGGTTGGGATCGTGCACGAGCTCACCGTCTTCGGAGGCCCCGCCTCCATTCCGGATGCGACGGTGGCAGCGGTGGTGCAGACCCTCAGCGCGGCCGCCGCCGGCAGTAGCCCCGCTGGCAGCTCGCAGACGCTGAACATCCCCGCCAACCAAGCCTGGGTGCCGACCGGAATCCAGCTTCAGGCCGGCGAGACGGTCACCATGACCGCCAGCGGGACCATCAATGATGGCAGCATTTATCCTCAAAATGCCCTCTCCGGTCCCGGCGGCCTCGGCATGGTCAGCAGCGACGGATACAGTTGCACCTCCAACGTGCACAATCCCCAGCCAACGCCGTACTTGGTGGCTTCCGTCCCCTGCGAATCCTTGGTCGCCTTCATCGGGTCCGCTCCCCCCTCGGCACCGGCAAGCCCGTCCCCATCGGTGTGGGAGGTGGGGTCGAGCGACACCGTCACCGTTACGACCGGTGGGGAGCTGTACCTCAGCGTGAACGACAACTACTTTCCCGACAACTCGGGGGCCTTCACCGTGACCATCTCCACCAGTCAGGGCTCCAACCCATCGCAGGCCTCGGGGCTGAACCTTACCCTGACCGCCAACCCGAACCCGGCTCAAATCGGGCAACCTGTGACGGTAACGGCCACCTTGAGCCAACCGGTCAGCGATGGCACGGTCAGCATCTCGCTGGAAGGCACGACCTTGACCTGCACTCCGGTGGCGGGAAGCTGTAGCCCCAATGGACAATGGGCGACCACAAGCCAGGGGGCTCAGCGCATCGTCGCAAAGTGGTCAGGCGACGCGCAGTACCCCCCGGTCCAGGCCACCGCTTGGCTGGCGGTAGGGGGAGGTTCGCCCCCGCCGTACCACGTGACGCTGTCCGCCGGCATCCTGGAGCAGCCCACGTTGCCGGCCAACGGGGTGGCCCAAATTCCGCTGACGGTGACGGTGACGGGATCCGATGGGACGCCTCAACCTTACGACCAGGTGGTGCTCTCCGCGTCGTGTGGCTCGGTGAGCCCGAGTAGTACCAGCCTGGACGCTCAGGGCCAAGCCCAAGTCACCTATACCGCCTGTGGCACGCCCGGGATGGCCGTGGTCCGGGCCACCGAGGAATGGACGGGCGCCAGCAGCAAACTGGCTTTGAGCCTGACGCCCGAGCCCCAGTGGTTGTGCTCGTCCGCCACCTGTTACTGGGGCTATGGATGGGGTCAAAGCCAGTCTGCCACCCCCTTTCAAACCGCGATCACATCGCTGTGGAACCCCTATCCGTGTCTCGGGGATTGCTTCGGCGGGACGCAGTACGACCTTGCGCATGGGTTGGGCGTCGACGGCGCCTTGGTGGCCGGAGTCTCCAACCAAATCGTCCGCAACCTGCTCACGGCGAGCTATGTGGCTCCCTGCCTGAACGGCCAGGGGTGCACGTCTCAGTCTCGCGACGACGTGCTGATTCGGGTCCACCAGGATACGGTGGTGGTCAGCAACGCCGCCGGGGTGTTGAGTTCGGTCAGCGCATCCGGCACGCTGGCGGACTACCGAGGTCCTGAACCCGGTGCCAGTGTCCAGCAGCAGTCGCTCGGCTGGTCGGTAAGCGTCACCTGTGACGCCGCCTTTGGCGAGAGCGAAGGGGCCCAGGTGGCCGAGGATTTGGCGGGCGACACCAGCGGCCAACTCAGCGATGCGTCCAATATCGCGCTGGCATTTTTACAAAATACGCTTCAAAGTGCCTCGCAATCTGCGATTGGGTCTGCGGAGGCCGGGTGGTCCGACGCCAATCAGAACCTCGACAACTTCGTGACCTCGTTGGTCGGAGCCTCCAATTACTACACCACCAACTGGACCAGTGAGTTGGATGTCACTCCGGGGACCGGCATCACCTTTATGGCCGGACCCCAACTGGATGCAGCCACCGCCGGCCTCGGGGGTGCCGGCGCCCTGGTCATCTCCTTCGTCCAGGCCGAGGTCACGGCGACGGCGGTGTCCCCCAGCGCGTTGGTTCCTGTCCAGGCGGCCAGCCACCGATGGCCATTGGGCAGTCTGGCGTGGACTGCTCCCGCTCCGATTCAGGAACCGCGCCGCTTTGACCGGGGAGGCAGCTGGTCGTGAAGGCGGCCCAACGGCGGGCGGGCCTCCCCCGCGCGGCCTTGGGGGCGCTGGTGGTAATCGCCGGGGCGTGGGCCGCGGGATGTGGAGGAGCAGGAACGCCCAAAGCGTTTCCTTCCTCTGCGGCTTGGTCGGGCCGGTCGGGTCAGAGCGAGAATGTCGGTTCCCCATCCTCCCCGGCGGGCGCCTTGCCTTCTGAGGTATTGCCTTCCCGCTCCCCCTCTTCAGCCGGAAGCTCTGCGCATCCTTCGACTCCCGTGCCGCTGCCTCCACCGGTATTGGTCTCAATGACGCCGGGAGAGGGGCCACCCGGCACGGTGGTGCGGCTGGTGGGGTATCACTTTGGCGAGCGTCCTGGCCGGGTGGCGCTGCTTTCGGTCTCCGGAGGCAGCGCGGTCCCGCTCGCCGTTCGGCGGTGGACGCCCCAGGTGATAGAGGCGGTGGTGCCGGAAGGCCTGGGGCCGGGGCGCTACACGCCCGAGATCTGGGATGCTCAGGGACGGGAGGCAGGGCCCGCTGGGAGCGGGGCTTGGCCGGAGTTTGACCTGGTCGGTCCGCCTCCGGTCGTCAGCCGCCTCGCACCCACCGTCGCCCTCGCCGGCGATCTGGTCGAGATCGATGGCCAAAACTTCGGCAATCGCCCGGGACGGGTGGTGTTCGTGCAATTTTGGGGAACCCCGGCCGCCACCTACGCCACTGCGCCCATCGTCTCCTGGGCGCCGGACAAGGTGGTGGTGCGCTCTCCCGGAGGGCAAAACGGCATGGCCCGAATTCGGCTGACCACAGCCGACGGCCAAGGGGTCTGGGCCGGCACTCTCATCACCGGAGCTCCTGCCACCGGGGCTCCCTCGGGAGCGGCGGGATAACCCCATCGGAGGCTTTAGGTGACCTGGCGTCGATACGCGGTTCCACAGGGGATGTTGGAGGGGAGGACGTGCTCATGGCCGGTGGATCTCGTTCACTCGGTGACGTTGAGCGGTATTTGGCCGGGGTCGATTGGTCGGGCGGAGCGGCCCTGACCGACCTCTCGGCCGGCGACTTCTGGCTGCTGGCCGACCGGGGTTTTGTGCCGCTTGGGATTGTCTTAGGGAACAGCGTCTTTTCCATGGGGGTCACGGGGGGACTGGCGACCGGTCTTCGGGGACTTGCCCGGGGCGAGTTGGTGGAGTTCACCCAGTTGATGTACGACGCGCGGCGACTGGCGTTGGCGCGGATGAAAGCGGAGGCCGATGCCCTGGGTGCCGACGCGGTGGTAGGGGTGAAGATCACCATTGTCCACCATGGAGACGTGATGGAGGTCACGGCGGTCGGGACAGGGGTCAAGAAGGTCTCCGAGCCTCAATCGTCCCAGGCCCAGGTGGTCCTTCCAGTGGGAGGACATCAGACTGCTCACGTGGAAGGCGGTCCGCCGTTGAGCCGGTAAGGGAGGGGAGGGCGATGCGTTGTCCCCATTGTCGGGGGATTGTTCCGGATGGCACGGAGAAGTGCCCGTATTGCGGATCCGTTTTGACCGGGGCCGCCGTAAAATCGCGGCCCGAGGATGCCGGCCCCGGGGCGCCTTCGAGTCCCTCGCCGACTCCTCCCTATCCATGGCGGGAGGGGCCGGGGGGTGTGCGTGGGGGTTTCGTTCAACGTCTCATCTCTTGGTTGGTGGTGCATGCGTGGTGGGTTGCCCTAGGGGTGATCGCATTCGGCGGGGGCCTGTGGGTGCTCGGGCGCAGCTGGATCGCCGCATTGCTGTGGGTGGGGGCCTTGGCCCTGGGCATGTGGGGGGTTCTCCGGTTGCAGGCGCGTAAAGCGGTCCACGGAACCATGGGCTTGGCCTTGGGCATTGTCTTGGCTCTTTTCGCGGTGCATACGTGGCAGGGCGCCCGGCCTTTGCCGGTGTCCCATTCTGGAGCCGGCTCGACCGCCTTAGGACCCCACCTGGTCGGGGTTACGGCGAAGACGGTAACTCTCCACTTGGATGGGAACCGTCCCTGGACCGATTCCGGCCTTTACCTGACCGCCGGGGAGACCGTGCGGGTGCAAGCTTCGGGCACCATCGATAACGGGAGCATCTACCCGCAGGTGGCGACCAACGGGCCAAACGGACAAGGGCTGGTGACGCCCAGCGGGGGGTGCACGGCGGCGGTGACGCCCCAACGGGGGTTCATTGCCCCGGGGCTGCCCTGCTGGTCGTTGATTGCGCGGGTGGGCACCGGAGAGCCGTTTTGGATTGGCACCAGCGCCACCTGGACCGTTCACACGCCTGGAGAGCTCTGGTTTGGCGTCAACAACAACGTCTTTGGTTCCAGCCGTGGGGGGTGGACGGTGAGCGTCGAGGTATCGCACCCGGCGTGACCGCCTTTTCCCAGTCGGGGAAAGGATGCGGCCCAGCCGACTTAGCGCAGGCGAAAGCGGACGTACTCGGCCCGGGTCCTAAGTCGTCGCTCCGCCGGAGAGAGGGTGTTGAAGATGGCCTCAAAATGGGCCTTCAGCGCCTCGCGGACGGGTCCCTTGCGCGTTTCGGGCAATCCGCGCATCATCAGCGCGATGTGTCCCCCCTGCTCTAAAAAGGTCCAGGCGTGAGGCGCGTCCAAGAACTCCATCTCCCCTGCGTCGCGACGGGTCAGGTCTTCCACGACCAGCCCCAGCTGCTCCCCTAAAGCTGGGATCTCGCCGGGTTGAGCAAACATGTGGCGCAGCGTCAAGCCTTCTTCGGCCAGGGCGTTAAGCAGCGGCCGAAACATCTCCAACCACGCGGGTGGCCAGGGGAAGGCCAAGAGCACGTCGAGCACCACCTCACCGCCCGGACGGGTGACGCGAGCCATCTCGCGTAAAGCCGCCCGCGGGTCGCACAGGTGGAGAAACCAGGCTCCGGTGACCAGATCGGCTCCGTGGGAGGCGAAGGGGAGGTGTTCGGCCGCCGCCGGCAACAGATGCACCCAGTGATATCGGCCTTGGGCACGTTCTCGGGCGTGGTGGAGCTGGGCGATCGAGGGGTCGGTGAGGACTAGCACCCCCTCTGGCCCGATGCGCTCGGCCAAGCCGCCATCGAAGGTGATTCGGCCGTTGCCGGCTCCGACCTCCACCGCCGCGATCCCGGAGGTGGGTCGCATCCAACTCACGAAGGCCTGCGCCTCGTCAACCCAACGGGCGTATTGTCGCCGCATGGCGGGCGCGAACTGCGCACTGAAGAGGCTGGAGAAGGGCTGCGGATTTTCGGCGGGGAGATGACTTCCGTCGCCGCCAATCAGGATGACCGGCTGGGAGCGCTGAATGACCAGGCGGCCGCCGCGCGCACTGCGCAAGAGGATGCCTTTCTGTTCGTAGAGGGCATCGTCGGCGCGGGCCAAGGCCTGGGCCAAGGTGCCCGGAGGGTACGGGGCCAGGCCGAAGCTGAGTTTGGGCGTCCAGGGAGCCTTTCGGCGCGTGGCCTCAAGCCGGATCGCCTCGTCCAGGGCTTGGGCCCACTGCTCGGCCCACTCCGCGTCTGCCTCGGGGTTCCAGACCAAAAACTCGTCACCGCCGTAGCGGACGGCCACCGCCTGGCTCGGCAGGCGAGCGGCTGCGGTCTGGCCCACCAGCTGCAGCAGGCGGTCGCCTTCCTGGTGTCCGTGCCGGTCGTTGACCGATTTCAAGCCGTCGACGTCGAAGAGGATGACCACTCCCTGGGGGTGGCTCTCCAGGCCCAGGTGCTCCCAGTAGGCGCGATTGCCCAGTCCGGTGACCGGGTCTCGCCAGGCCCAACTTGGGGGCTCTTGGAGCAGGTTCGACGGGCGGTGTTGGACCACGATGATCAGGGAATAGCGGTTGCTCCGGTGCTCGAACGAGGTGCCGACCACCTGCGCCCAGAGGGTCTGGCCGTTGCGGGCGGACAGCAAGGTGGAAATTCGCTCTCCCTGTTTCAGGGTCTCCTGAAGCTCGGCCCAGGACCTCCATGGGCTGAGCTTATCGCCCGCCACTTGGTACAAACCCAGGACGTCGACCGCTCCGCGGCCTTCCAGCTCCTCGGCGGATGCCGCCCACAGGCGCTCAGCCGCCGGGTTGGCGGCCAAGATTTCCCCATCGCGATTGAGCAGCAGCATGGGGTAGGGCAGTAGCGAAAAGAGATGACTGGTGACGACACGGATGACTTCCGGGGAGGCGGGCAAGGCAAGGTCGGGGTGTTCCATGGCAGCGCTCCTTTCCAACCGGTCAGCCACATCACCGAGCGCGATGACCTCTTGAGGTGAAGTTCGCAACCGAGGAAGAAAATCCCTGCTCAAGACCCCGGCAATCGCAGCGACAGCGCAAAAAAGAATCCGGCGCCGGCCGTCTTGGGTGGGCCGGCGCCGTCAAGGTAATTAGCCGACCTGACTTTTTGCCGCCGAGAGCCGGTAAGCGGGGCGGTTGTCGATGCGGGCCACCGTCAGCACGATGGCGTCGAGCAACATCACCGCCATCACGATCTCCTCGAGCATAAAGGCGCCGGTGAACTTCCCTTCGGCCTGGATGAAGATCCCCATCACGAAGGGGGCGAAGAAAGAGAGGATCTGGTTGAGTCCGTTGGCAAACCCGCCAATCTTCCCAATCAACCCACGCGGAGTCAAGGCAAACAGCATGGAGTTGAAGGTCACGATGTTGACCACCTGGGTGGCGTAGCCGAGGGCCAGGAAGACCGCCGCCATCCCTCCGGTCGGGGCGATGGTGCCGATCCACAGGCAGATCAGGCCCAGGCCCGCCCACAAGATCGCCCACATCGAGCGGTGGCCAAACCGGCTCTGCAGCCATCCTCCCAACGGCTGCAGAATCAGGGCAAAACCGGTGGGAAGCGACGCCAGGTAGCCGGCGTGGACGAAGCTGACGTGTTTAGCCGCCACCAAATAGGTGGGAATCCAGGTGGTAAGTCCCCACACCTCGATGGTGGTACACACCCCCAGCACCCAGACCAGCCAAAAGCGTCCGCTGGCCAAGACTTGGGCGGTGGTGACATGGGTGGTTTTGTGCTGCAAGAAGACTTCATCGACTTCCCCGATCAGCTGGCGCTCGGCCTCGCTCACCTTCGGATGCTCTTCCGGAGTGTCCCGGAAGGCCAGGTAGAACCACAGGCCTACCACCAGGGAGAGGATGCCGAGCGTCCAGAACGGGGCGGGCCAACCCATGTTGACCGTCATCACCGCGAAGACGGGCATGGCGAACACCACCCCGATGTCTGCTCCGGCGATCCAGACCCCGTTGGCCATCGAGTGCTCGCGAGGGGGAAACCAGCGCTCGGTCACGGCCAAGGAGACCGGGAAGGAGAAGGCCTCTCCAATGCCCAGCAGGATGCGGGAGGCAAACAGCTGGGCCACGCTGTGCGAGGAGGCGAAGCCGAACTCCGAGATGGCCCACAACAAAGCCGCCACCACCATGGTCCTGCGCACACCCCAGCGGTCGACGGCAGCTCCCCAGAAGAACATGCTGATGCCATAACTTAGTAAGAAGACGTTGGCCAGGACGCCCAACAGGGCCTCGTGGCCAGTCAAGCCGGTTTGGGTAAGGAACTGCTTGTTGGCGATGACCAGCGAGACGTTGACCTTTTCCACAAAGGTGACCAACCAGACGGCGGTCAAAGGAATCAAGGCGTATTTCCAGCGCGCGGAAATGCCCCGCGGAGCTGAAGCGGCATAGGTTGCCACACCGGCACCTCCCTACAATCAAGACAGGATGTATTGCATCAATTGCATTAAATAATAATCGGCTCAGGGACCGTTGAAAAGTGGGAAAATGAAGCCCGCGAGAGAGGAATCGCCCCTCTCTCGCGGGAAGGCTGTCTTAACGGGAACCGAGGGAGGCTTCGCCCAAGATTCCTTCCGGCACGTCGTGTTCGTAATCCTCGCTGCGCGTGTGGTCGAGGCCTTCGGCTACCCCAGCTGCGCGCAAGATGGCGGTGAGGACGATGGCGACCACAAAGTTGGCGATCAAGGCCCAGAGCGCGGCGTAACCGGGAATTACCGCCCCGCCCAAGTGCAGAGGGAAGACCGAGCTTTGGAACTTCTCGGCCACCGCCATCCAGGTGCCGACCACCATCCCGACCAGCCAGCCGAGCAGCAGGCCGGTGCGGTGCAGCCAGCGGGTGTAAAGCCCGATAATCACCGCAGGCAGGGTCTGCAAGATCCAGATGCCGCCCAGAAGTTGTAAGGTGATGGCGTACTGCGTGGGCAGGCCGACGATGAAGATCAAGGCTCCCAGTTTGACCAGCAGCGAGACCAGCTTGGCCACCTGCGATTCCTG
>JAIMAE010000277.1 GCA_023512105.1 Bacillota bacterium
TTCTTCTCCCCGGTTGAAATCAACACCAACACCTTCGATGCCAACGTCAGCACCCCCTAGCATTTGGTGCCTACACTATTGGATAGTGCGTTAAAATTGTCAAGACTGCGGTATTCAGTTCCCTAGCAGCACCCCTGAGGGCTACCCGTTCTTTTACCGGTGCCAGGCCGTTGTCCACCCTACCCGTGCGACGGCTCCGAGTCCACCCGCTAAGAACCCGCCCCCGCCAGTGCCCAGGGCGCCCTCACGTTCTGGAACCTTCGGCGTGAACGGAAGCCTTCCGTCCTCGACCGGTTGCGTCTTCCTGGTTCTCCCAGTTATCCTGGTAGTCAAGAGGTGGCGCTGATGACAGAGGAAGCCGGGAGGTCATCAAATCCAGTCAGCCTGGTGGTGGCGGCTTTACGGAAGCGATGGGGGGATCTGTTGGGGGTTTGGGCCTTTGGAAGCCGAATCCAGGGCAACGCCCGCCCAGACAGCGACTGGGATCTCGCCATTTTGATCCCCGGCATGGCGGATCCCTGGGAGTTGTGGTCGGCGAGCGGAGAACTGGCGGATATCCTAGGCTCCCCGGTGGACCTGATCGACCTGCGCCGCGCTAGCACCGTCTTGCAATACCTGGTGGTAACCACGGGGGAGCGCTGGTGGCAGAAAGACGCCCAGGCCGATCTCTATGAGGCGGTAATTCTCAGTGAAAAGGCCGCACTCGATGCCGCGCGGGCACCTCTCCTGCGAGACATCTGGAGAGAGGGACATATTTATGACCGATGATGTCGTACTAAACAAAGCTGCCACCATCGAACGCTGCGTACGCCGGGCACGCGAGGAATACGAAAAAGACCCCGCCTCCTTCGAGGGAGATGTCACAAGACAGGACGCCGCAATCCTCAATGTCCAGCGGGCGTGCGAGGCCGCGATCGACCTCGGCTATCACCTCGTCCACCGGGAGCGCCTGGGCATTCCCCAAAGCGCCCGCGATGTCTTCCGGTTGCTGGCGGAGGCAGGCTGGATTGACCCCGAGGTAGCCGAGGCGATGAAACGCATGGTGGGGTTTCGCAACATCGCCGTCCACGATTATCAGGCATTACAACTGCCGATAGTGGTCGCGATTTTACGACAGCACCTCGACGAGTTCCTTCAGTTTACGGCCGCTGTCCTTACCCACCATCGGGTCGAGAACGGCTCCTAGCCTAAGGGCAGTGGAAAGCCCGCGAATCCACGGCAAAGACGCGCTTGGTACCTCCCGCAGACAGTCGGCCCTCGAAAACCCTCAGTACGGTCACCTTACTGGCCTGCAAGTTCTCGCACTCTGGTTTGAAGGCCCGAGCGCGATGCCCGAAGCGGAGCTTATGCGGGTATGCTCTTTGCCCTATTAGCCCATCGCACCCCACCGATGCCAATCAGCACCGCCACCCCGAAGAAGATCGAGGCCAGCATCCCCCATCCCAGGCCAAATTGGCCGGCCTCCGCCACCCAGCCGAAGATCGGGGGAGCCACTGCGCTGCCCAACATCACGCTGCTGCCAATCAGGCTCATGGAGGTGCCGGACCACTGGCTGGGCACCAATTCCCCGGCCCAGGTAATCAACAGGGCGTTCCACCCCGCCATCGCCGAGCCCATAAAGAACCAGAGCGCAAACAGCAGGTCGAGGGGACTGCCTTTGGGAAGGGTGGCCACCACCGTGCTCACCACCACCCCCAGCGACAACACCACCAGGATGGTGGCGGCTCGCCTCCCTCCCCAGCGGTCGGAGAGGGCTCCAAAGCCGATCCGCCCCAGGGCCCCGCCGACTTGGGCGGCGGCCAAAACGGCACCGGCCACCGCCACCGTCTGCCCCTGGATGAGGTGCAGGTAGGGAATGGAGTAGGTCAGCACGTCATACTGGCCCCAAGCCAGGAAAAATCCCGCCATGGCCGGCAGCCAAGCCACCCGAATGGCGCGTCCCAGCGATGCCTTGGGCGCGCTCTCGCCACTTTGGCCTTCGCCAGCTAATCCTAACCTGGGAGGGATGTAGGCGGCAAAAAGCCAACTGGTGGCCCACAGCGCCACCGCAAACGCCCAGAACAGCCGCTGCGGGGACGACATGCCGGGGGCCAGGCGCGGCAAAAAGAAGGCGGCCAACATGGCGCCAATCGGCACCCCAGTCTGGCGGATGCCCATCGGCAGGCCCCGCGCCCGGCCCTGCCAGGCGGTCAATACCGCCTTGGTCCCGGCCGCCGGGATGGAGGCCAG
>JAIMAE010000059.1 GCA_023512105.1 Bacillota bacterium
CGGGCGCGTAGCTCAGTGGTAGAGCGCTTGACTCACATTCAAGAGGTCCATGGTTCGATCCCATGCGCGCCCACCATCGTGCCTACTACGTTTCAAGTTCTCTCGCACCCCACAACCTTGGTTTCAAGCGTCTCGTTCGCATCATCACGATCGACATGACTCAACTTTTCCCCAGCCGTGATGGACCTGCGCAGGCCTCAAATCCTTGCCCGGCACACCCCTCCCTCATAGGACGCATGGCCGACTTGGCCTCTTCAGCTTTTGTGAAATCGCCCAATTTCGTACAGGCAGCAGGAATAGAGAGGAACGTCGCGAAATACCTAAGCATTTGGCATAGCCGTAGCAGTATTCTCGCCGCTGTCTTGTCTTCTATGTCCCTACTGCCAGTTCCAGCACATCCCTTAACGTTCTTGAACGCTTCTGGCTGAACCTTCGGACAGCGGTTTGGAGCCACCCAAAAGAAGGGGGCAGCAACCGATGGAGCCAGAGGAGAAGACCTCGCTCAGGAACTCTTTGCAAAAAGCGGTTGAGCGGTTTCTAGAGACACAGGGATGGAGGTTTTCAAAGTTCGAGCGCCTGACCGGTGGTGGCTTTATCCTCGTAGGTAGCGATGGCGCCGGGCAAGCGGCGGTGGTGCTGGTTCATGACGAACTCACGACCACCGTGCTAGATGTAATCGAGGCTGCAAGCGCCGCCCGGCGATACTACCACCAAGGATGTGGCCGGGCCATCGTCCTCACCTCAGACTCGCTCTCCGACCACCTCGTCAACGTGGCCCGTCAAAAGGCGGTAGAACTGTGGGATGCCAATGTGCCGAGGATCCAAGAAGAACGGAACAAGTATCCTCGCCAGGTTGCCACCACTACTGGCCAGGCGAATTGGGTTCTGCACCCCAAACAAGAAATGGTCTGTGCTTCTTGCGGGAAGTTGAACCGGTTAGAGTGGACGCAGACTGCCACCTGCATAGGATGCGGGCAACCATTGCTTCCGTCCACTCCCTCTCCCTCCGCCGCTATCCCCCCGACGCCTCCCCCGCCAGCGGAGAGGGAAGTGCCGCCACCAAACCTTTATCCGGCGCCCCCGTCACCTTCCGGCCCCCCGCGATGGCTGGCAGGTCTGGTGGTAATCGGCGTCCTTGGGCTGATCGTAAATTTGGCTCACCTTTCCAGGACCGCACAGCTCGGGCCCGGACAGCCACCGTCGAGCCCTCCGTCTCATGGAACGGTTCGACAACCCATGGCGCCACCGAAAGGAACCGCGATCCCCACAGGACCCGGTCAAATCCCGGCCCTGCTGCGGCCATTCCCCGAGGTCATTACCGGCCACCTAGTCAACAACCAAGTCATATTCCCTGCGGAATTGATCGGTCCGACCGGTAAGACGGCATCGGTCGAGGTCCTTGTCGATAGCGGCAACGCCAACCTGGACGGCGTATACGAGCCAATCGCTCAAGCAGTCGGGCTGGTTCAAACGGGCACGCGCCCGCTTTTGGGAATCCAGGGTCCCGCCACCGTCCAGCCCCAATACGGCGGGTTTACCCTCATCCCTCAGGGCCAGTTCGTCGTGGGCCAGGCCGGCAGCCGCTTACAGATTGCCCAAGCCATCGGTCTGCCCCAAGTCGTCGGCGGTAGCACCGTCAACTTGGGTCAGGAAACGCTCGGCCATGGAGCCCAGTTCGTAGAAGTAAACGGCCAGTGGTGGTTTGGGTGGTACCCCGTCGGTCCTGGCCAATCACCACCACCAGCGCCGTCTCTCCCCCCGCCCAGGCTGCCAGATGGCTGGAAGGCGTGGAGCTACCGGACGGCCGCGTACACTGTCGTGTTCGCCCTCCCGCCGGCGTGGGCCCACGTTCCTTCGCTTCCCAACGTGTGGCAGGGCCCGGGGAACGCCAACATAAGTTTTAACGTCGTATCTTCGGCCGAGCGGGTGCCCATTCTCCGGCCAGGGATCTGGGGACCACAAAGCGCCCAGAACGTCCCTTACCTCGCCAATGGATACGTGACCCGGATTTTCTATCAACAGTTAGGCGTTGGCACCTATGCCATGGTGGAAATCGTGTTGCCGGTCCAAGAGCAGGATCTCGCGTTGGCGATCGCCGAGGCGATGCGGTTCGTGCCCAACGCTTCATGAGTCCGGTTATACCAAGGGAGCTGAGGGCTTTGCGGTTTCCCCGCCCATCGTTTATTCGGCCGAGACGCCAATCGCCTGCAAGCCGGCCTCGGCGCAGGCGACGTCTTGTTCGGCCTTCCCTCCGGACACCCCAATGCCCCCGACCACTGCTCCGTTGACCCGGACTGGTATCCCGCCGCCAAAGATAATCAGGCGCGGGGTATGTACAATCCCGTGCAACAAGGCGGGCTCCTTGGCAATCATGGGATACCAGTCGGCGGTGGGCCGTCCGAAAGCCACCGCGGTATAGGCCTTGTTCCGCGCGATCTCCCCGCTTAACAAAGGCGCCCCGTCCATCCGGGAGAAGGCCAAAAGCTCCGCCCCGGCATCCACCACGGCGATGTTGACGGCAATCCCGAGCGCTTCGGCCTTGGCTCGAGCGGCTTCAATCATCCGCCAAGCGGCGGCCTCGGTTAACGTGTCGGCGCGACGCACCACTTCCATATTGCCCACCCCTTTCCCTTAACTGAAATCAGGCGTCGATGTCCCGTACGGGCAGATAGCTCTCAGCCTACACCTAAAGTTGACGCACAAGGTCACCAAGGTTTCCGTACCATTTGGCCGCTCCAAGACGGGCACCGATTGTTTTAGGGCTCTCCCAAAGCGAAAGCCGCCCGGGATTCGGGGGATCCCCAGGGCGGCTAACGCCGGATCCAAGCGAACTTCAAGCCTTTTGGACCGACGCTCCCAAAACCTCTCCCTGGGCGCCGTCACCATCAAGCGGCGCGCAGAAACCCAAAAACCAACGCCAGAAACTCCTCCCGCTTTTCTACCTGCGTCCAGTGACCACAGGGACTGAGGACATGTAGTTCCGCCCGGGGCAACAGGTGGAGCAGGCGCCACGAGTTCTCGACCGGGATGACCTGGTCTTCGCGCCCGTGGATCAGACAGACCGGGGCGGTAATGGCGGCGATCTGGTCCTCCGCGGTGGCCAAGGCGGCGATGTGCTGCGCCAGCGGTTCGGGAAACATGGCCGCATAGCGAGCCACCTGCTCCGGTTCCTTGGTCAGGCGATACCGCTCGTCGATTACCGCCTCGGGGATGCGGCCGGGGTCGGTGACGAAGTAGCGCATGACCTCGGCCAAGGCTTCTCGACTCTCCGCCCGGTAGCCCCAGACCTTGGCCAACCCCTCGGTCAACGGAAACTCGACCCCGACGCTGCCCATCAGCACCATCCGCTCCACCAGCTCTGGATGGCGGCTGGCCACTCCCAACGCCACCGCCCCGCCCATGGAGTTCCCGATCCAGTGGGCCTTGCCAATGCCCAGCGCGGCGACCACGTCCACGACTTGGTTGACCCAGAGGTTCAGGTCACAACGCACCGGAACTTTGGCTTGGGTGTCACCAAACCCCACAAGGTCCGGCGCCACCACCTGATATCGAGCAGCCAGCGCATCCCAGACCCCTTGCCAGTTGGCCCGAGCGCTCGCACCAGGCCCTGAGCCGTGCAACAAAACCAGTGGAGGTCCTTCTCCGCCCACCCACACCGAGGTGGCGGCACGCTCAGTCGACACCCACCGACGTTCCATGGCGTCCCCTCCTCCAGCCCTACGTACCGCAAGCTTCTGTGCGTGCTGCTTTGTCGTCCTTAGTGTACCACCCTTCAGGGAACGATGGCGACCTTGACCACCCCTTCATCGCGGTCGGCAAAGGCCTGATACGCCTCACCAACCTGTTCCAGCGAATACCGGTGCGAAAACAGGCGGCGCGGATGCACGACCCCATTTCGCACCAGTTCCTGCGCCCTCCACATCTCCGGCTGCACGTTGGCAAAACCATGCATGTGGACCGTGAGATCGCGTAAGAAGACGTCAGCGCCGTGTTGCGCCAGGCGCTGTCGGCTCCAAATCGGGCCATGTGCGCCTCCCCGATCGCCGCCACGTACTCGCCCAACGCAATCGCCCCGTAGTGGGCCTTGAGAATCGACTTCCATCCTGGCTCGAGCCGGTCGATGATGCGGGCCTTGGCCAGCCCCGCCTGGATCGCGTACACGCCGGCATCCTTCTCGCGTTGGTTCTCCACATACTCCCGATAGGTGACTCGGTATGGCTCCTGCCAGGCCCGCCACGCCTCCAAGGGCACCTTGCCCAACCCGGCCATCGCCTCGGGATAGACCTCACCGGGATCTACGGAACCAAATTGCCAGTCCAATTTTTGCGCTAATTCAATACTATGATTCGCGCTTGAGTAAATACATTGTGTCGCCTCCTTGTTCAGAAAACCCCAGGTGCGCAATCGCCCCCCGTGGGGGGAGCTAGGGATTTCCCCTAACTCCCGCGCCGAGACAGGGGACTTCGCACGGACTCTCCATGTTCTGCGGCGGTATAGAAATCCTCGCGGTAGATGTCGCGAGCAAACAACCTCCGTTCGTAGAGGGCGGCGATACAGGCATCGACCATGGGTGGAGGGCCAGCAACATAGGCCTGATACCCTTTCAGGCGCTCAAAGCGGGCCCGCAAGACCTCGTCCACCCTTCCCAAGGCGATACGCGCCTCATGGGGTTGTTCGTCGGAGACCGCGGGAATGTACGTGAGGTTGGGATGAACGTCCGCCAGCTCCTGCAAGAAGCGGTCGTCGTACAGCTCAGCCTCGGTTCGGGCCCCGAAGATGAGCGTCGCGGGCCGCATGGGATTCTGTTCTAACAGGGCGAGGAGCATCGCCTTAATCGGCGCAAGGCCCGTTCCTCCGGCCAGAAAGAGCACCGGTCCCTCCCCTTCGCGCAGGAAAAAGCGACCGTAGGGACCCGAGAGCTCCACCGTATCTCCTGCTTGAAGGCGGGTGAAGATCCACTCGCTGGCGAGCCCGCCCGGGGAACGCTTGACATGGAACTCCAGCCGCCCCTCCGGCAACCGACGGGCGATGGAGTAGGCTCGGCGCACATCGCTTCCTGGCACCTCAAACTGCAGGTACTGGCCGGGAAGCGCTGCGCACTCCCCTTCGATTCGCACCGTCAGCACGCGCACATTGGGAGCGGGGCTGGCGATCTCCTCGACCACCCCGGTGTAGTCGTCGACCGCCGGAAACGAGACGCCCTCCTCGATTTCGACATCGGCCTCGACCACCACATCCGTCAGCGGGCGGGCTTGGCAGAGCAGCGCGTAGCCGTCCTCCCGTTCGAAATCCATCAGCGCAAAGGCGGAGGCATCGCCCAGGTCGACGCGCCCTTCCACGATCCGGGCCTTGCAGGTGCCGCACGTGCCGTGCGTGCAGGCGTGTGGCAGCCAGATGCCGCGCCGCAGGCTGGCCTCCAGGATGGTGGTCTTCTCGTCGCACGGGACCTCGCGCCCCACGGGCTCGATTCGGACTCGATGTGCCAAAACCGCCCACTCCTTTCGCTATACCGGCGAACCGGATGGCCGGCTTCACGTCAACACGGTGGTGAAGCGGTCGTTCAGTTCGCGCTGGATGTAGAAGATGCCCTTGCCGAGTTCGTCGGCCGTCCAGGTGATGCACGGAAAGTCGGGGTAGGTGATGTAGCCCCCAGAGAAGACCTCGTTGCGGTTGCCCGCGGGGTCAAAGAAGTAGATGGTGGTCCCGCGGGTAATCCCGTGGCGGGTGGGCCCAATGTCCACCGGAATCCCGGTCTTGGCCATGATGTCTCCGGCCCGCAGCACGTCCTGCCAGTTGTCGAGCCAAAAGGCGAAGTGGTGGAGCTTGCCGTTGGGACCGGGGATGACGGCGATGTCGTGCGGCGTGTTGGTCCGGTACAGCCACGCCCCTAAGATTTCGTCGCTGCCGGCCTGGGGCACCACCCGCTCCGAGATCTTGAAATCCAGGACCTTGGTGAAGAATTCGGTGAACTGGCCCGGGTTTTCCGCCGTGACCAACAGGTGGTCGATGCGAGGCGCCGCCATTCCGCGGGCGTCATCCGGCCAGGGATCGGGGTTAAGCCGCCCGGTGCGGGTGCCCAAGACCTCGATCTCGTGATACAGTTGCAGCACGTGTCCCGAAGGCAGGGTGGTGACGATCCCCTCGCCCACCGCATAGTCCTCGTGCCGGTGGACGCGTCGCACCGGAAGCCCGTAGGCCTCGATCCGCTTCTCGAGCTCCGAGAGGTCCTCTTCCTGATCCACCTTGAACGCCATCTTCACCAGCCCCGCGCCTCCGGGCTCGACCACCACGCTGTGGTGGTCCCACTCGTCCCACCCTTTGAGGTACAGGCGCCCGTCGACTTCTGCCGTCTTCTCCAATCCCAAGGCATCGATGTAGTGGGACTTGGCGGCCTCCATGTCGGTGACTCGCACCTGCACAAAGCCTAGGCGCATCACGCCCATCACGATTCCCCTCCTTCGCGTACGATCCGTCCGTCGATTCATCCACGCCTGGCCCCGACCTCTTGGTCGGACCCTTATCGCTTGAAAAAGCCGCCTAACCGCTCTCCGAAGAGGTCTGGGCGGTCGCCCAGAGACTGGTCAACCGGCGTAGCCGGTTGGACGGGACCATCTCCACGGTCACGTCGGAATCCGCGACGGCCCGGCAAGCCAAGACCATGCCGGCGTCCTGCGCCTCTTGGGGCAAGGCTTGAGGCGCGTACGGTCCGTGGTGCACCGCGCCGTCGAGCAGCTTGACCTGGCACACCCCGCAGCCTCCGCGGCGACAACCAAAGAACATGGTGTAGCCATGCCGCCGCAAGGCCTCGAGCACTGTCTCTCCTGCCCTGGCGGCCACCGCCACATTGTCCGGCACGATGGTGATGCGGGCCATGGCGTCCTTCCTTTCTGACCGGCTGAGACGGGTTACAGCGGGTTGGGCGTCCAGGTCAACAGGCTCTTGTGGCCGATGCCCTGGGCTGCCAACGAACGCTCGGGGTCCGGAGTAAACGGCTCCCCGTTGAGCTGCCAGCGGCCGTCGCGCCACGAGCGCCCGGCCAGAGTCGAATCTGAGTGGACAAACGGGGCCAACATGGTCTCCCAAAACGCCTCGAAGCTCATGGCTTGCCCGGCCCGGAAACAGGCGGCCGAGCAAAACCAGTAGTTGTTCGGCACGTAGAGATAGACAAGCTGGTCGTCCCCAAACACCTCTTTGCGGTCCCGAGCCGGGATGTCATACTTGCCAAGCGCCTTGACTGCCATCGGTCCTCCCCTCCTTCCTCCTGGAAGCAGTCGGCCTACACCAGTTGGTTGACTTGTTCATGCCAGGCGATCCAATGCTTGCGGTCTTGCGAGTCGAGGTAGTCGCCACTGTCTCCCTGGTCGCCGTACCATGCCAGCACCTCGGGCACGCTGGCCCCACCGCAGTTGCCCTTGAAGATCTCGTGGACCGGCAGCCACGCCTGGATGTACTTCTCCGGCTCGCGCTCAAAGATCCACTGGCAGCCCTCCGAGCACGTCCAGTAGGTCTCCCCTTGGTAGACGGAGGCCCGCTGCTGATGGCGGATCGGTTCACCGGGATAGGTGAAGGCCATCGGGATCTGGCACACCTGGCAGAGCTGCGGCAAGCCGGCAAAGTAGTGCCGATGCCCCTGGGCCTGCGCCTCCCGGGCCCGCTCAAAGAGGGGTCGGAAATAGCGGTCGAAGGTCCCCGGGTACTTTTGGCTCAGCCAGTCGAGTTCTTGAGGCTCCGGCACCCAGGTGTGGAACATGGCCGCGTAGGTGAAGCTGTAGAGCACCCAGTAAACCTGGTGCGAGAGGTAGTCCTTTTCGGCGATGGCTTGGGCCACGTGGCGCGGCGGGTTGATGCCGTAGTATTTCAGGTCCGGAAACAGCCCGTTCATCATCTGCTCCTCAAAGTAGAGCTCAAAGGCCTCTTTCCAGGACATGAAGCGCCGAGGTAGCATGTAGTCCATCATCGCCGCCACCAGTGCGGTCACCCGATAGGCGCGCCAGAACCACTTGTCGATCCACTGCTGGACGATCGGGACGTTGTCCTCGTCCTGCTCCAACATGAATTTGACCGCCTCCAGGCCCAGGGTCATATGGCGCGACTCGTCGGATTGGGCGCTGAACCCGAAGGTCATGGTGGTGAGATCGCCATTGAATGACGCTCCGGACATGAAGGGCACGAACAGCAGATTGGTCAGGAGGTACTCAAATCCAAAGGAGATGGCGGTCAAGAACTCAAACGGCCCGCTGGAGACGGCATCGTCGAAGAACGACTTGGGTACCGATAGATACCACACCCGGTCGTGCCAACGCCGCATCGAGTGAAAGCCGGAGTAATACCGGTTGTACGGCGAGATGGCGTGAAGCTGGGTCTGGGCGTGGCGCAGTTCGTCCATCGACTGGGCGAGCGCCGCAAACGCCGGGGCCGCACCGGGCAGAAAGCGCGCGATCTGGCTAAACCCCCGATGGGCCATGTACTCCAGCGGGGTCACCCCTTGCAGAAAGAGCTTCAGCGCGTTGAGGTAGCGAGCGTCGGAGATGTTGAGATGCCCTTGGCTTTGGATGAAACCATCCAAGATGGCGTAAAACCGACGGTCCTTCTCGGCCTGGTACTTCCAGTACGATTCTACGGTGATCCGGAATGGGTCTTCCCAGTCGTCCCAGTTGTGAATCTTGATCCCTTCAAACGTGTGATACGGATAGATGGCTTCGGGCGGCTGATAGGTCGGCGTCCATTCGAGCCCCCGGATCATCGCGCGGTAGGTCTCTTTGAGCCCCATCTTGCTGGTCGCCACACACAACACCCCTTCCCGGTGGTTTGGCCTAGTGGCTCCACCCGATGACGATATGGTCCTCGTCCCAGTCCTCGATCTCCCCGAAGAAGCTGACGATGGAGAGATTAAAATCCTGGGTATCCCAGTTGCGATTTAAAAAGCGCTCCACCAAGTCTCGGCGCACCTCCAGGCGCTCCGGCACTTCCACCCGGACCAGCCCTGGGCTGCGGCGCACCACGGCCTCCGGGTGCTTGGCCGAAATGGCGGCGACGATGGCCTCCGCCTCTTCGCTTTCTTGCAGGTCGGCTCCGACCAAGCGCCGCTGTGAGTCTTGCGTCACGGTACGTTCCTCCTCCTTGGGTAGACAGGATTGCACCTGCCGTCTTTATTGGGCCGGCGCCATCCGGGCAATCAGGCTTTCGTATTCGGCCTGCGCCGAGGCCAGTCCCCCCTCGACGGTCCCGCCCACCTCATGGAAGTGCGGCAACAGAGCCCGCAGCACCGCCTCCGCTTGAGGGCGCCAACGTTCGAGGGATTCCTGGAGCACAGCTCGGTTGTGAGCGCCATGGCCAGGGTCGTTGGCGAAGGTCTCCAGTAGTCGCTCGGTCCAGGCACGCTCGTCTCGGTACCAATCGTCGAGGTACCGCAAGGTGGTGCCAACCATCCCCAGTCCGCTCTGGCGCCCCAGCATCTCCCCGTAGCGGTAGAGGGCAGGGTACACCCATGCGTTGAGGACCACGTTGACCGCTGTCCACTGCTCTCCCCAATCGCGCAAGGCCAACACATTTTCAACGTAGCGGCGCAGGGGTTGGTGGGCCTCTCCTTCCAACCATGCCCGGCGGGCCTCGGCCAGATTCGCCTGGCCTCCCTCCAACTTCAACAGCACCTTAGTCAGGGCCTGGGCGTTGCCGAGATGGTCGAAGGAGGAGTAAATCGCGGCTTGCTCGATGGTGGTGCCGTAGCTAAACCGGCTGACCTGGGCCATGATCAAATGCGCGCCGTACTCGTGGTGGCGAAGGGGCCCGAAGAGCTCCACCAACACGGTGTGCCAACGGGGGTCCAGGGTTTCAAACGCACCCGCCTGCTCCGCGTACTGCTGGGCTGACGCCAAGGCTTCGGCGGCGCGAGTGCGGGCTTGGTTGTAGGTGTAGTAGTAATATTGGCGGGGGTCGAGAAAGCTGTACCAATCGGTGAGCTGAAGGGCGCTGTAGCCGGGATCGAAGATGTCGTGGTCGGGATCCCAAAGCGGACGGTAATGAAAGTTCTCTTGCTGCTGAACCTCGATCGAGCCCTCTTCGTATCGGTTGGCAGGCCGTCCGATGCGAGTGGCCACCCACTGATAGCCGACGCGAACGGGATCGATGACGTTTTGTCGAATTTCATATGCCATTCAGAGACCACCCCCTTTTCTTTAAGGGGGAGTATAGCGGGTCGATCTTACAACTGCCTTGCAATCGCCCCTCCCTTTCTTACAAAATCCTTTCAGTTTGAATCGACACCGTTGTGTGTCGATTCAAGGGCGCCTTGGAATCGCGATCCACCCACTCTGTCGGTCTCCCAGGGCTTGGTGGGCCCCTTGCAAGGCGTACCAGACGGTCAGGGCGGCCAAGGTGGCGTCTACCCCATCTTGGTGGACGGGTTGAGGTAATGGAACTCCCTCGGCCCGCAGCACCTCGGCCCGCTCCCGCTTTGCCACCGTTCTCCCGGCGAGAAGGGTGGCAGTGGCATGAGGGAACACCTCAAGCGCACATCCCCGCACGGATCCCTCTCCCGGGTAGGGGCGATACCCCCCTTGCGCCACCACTTGCCACACCCGCATCCCGACCGCCATCCAACGGTAAAATGGATGGGTGGCCCGCTCCGCCGTCGGGGTGAAGAAAAGGCGAATGCCACGCTGGAAGAGCGCGCGCTCCCCAGCGCGGCAAGAGGTGCCTGACCGCCACTGGGAGGGGGCGTCGATCCCGATCGCCGCCGGACGCCAGCGGGCCAAAAATGCCGGGAGGTCCTCCACCCTCACCCGCGACCACAACCCGAGTAGCGTTTTCTCGGGAGACAACACAGCCAGGTCCAGCCCGCGCCGCTCCGAGACATCGACGCCCAGAGCCAAAGTCATTTCCGGTTTTTCAGGCCAGCATGGCATGGTGGTCTAGGCGCTTGGCCTCATCGGCGATCCCGTCTAAGAAAAGCTTCCATGCCACCATCGAGTCCTCGGCCGCGGCCACGATGGCGTCGTGCCGCAAGGGTTCGGGAACGTAGGCTTCCAACAGGTCGTACGCCCCGCTGCCGTGCACTTGGTCGATGGCGTCATGCATCAGCCAAAATTCCACCGCCTGGGGCGACAACCCCAGGTGGCGCATCCATCGCTGCCCCTCGAGGGCCGAAAAATTCCCGCAGTGCGGGGCGTTGGAGCGCTCCAACGCCGCTTTGGCAGCCAGACCTTCCCACCAAGGTCGGTTTTTGGTCAAGTTCTCCCAGATGTGCAGCGCGGCTCGGGTGGTGGGAAGGGGCTCGGCTTCCACCACCTCTTCGCGCCGCATGCCCAGGGCCGTCCCCATCGCGATCAGCTTCTCAAAGTGGGATGTCTCCTCGACTCCTTCCTCTTCGTAGAGGTTTTCCCGCTCGATAAATCGGCGGATGGGGATGAGTGGGCAGTTTCCCACCACAAAGGCCCAGTGGCGCCGGCTCTCGCGGGTGAAGATCCCGTGTTGGCCCACATAGACGCGAGCCCCCGCCGGCGTAAGATTGGCTTCGGAATAGGCGAACCATTGGATGGTGGCCATGTAGCGAGCCACCACCTCATCCAACCGCGCTTGGAGCATCGCCCCCTCCTTGTCTCCCTCAGTCGAGGATCACGATCGCCTCGGTGGGACAGGCCCGCGCAGCCTCCCGCGCCTTGGCCTCGAGCTCCGGCGGCACCTCCGCGTTCTCGTCGGCAACAAAGGCGTAGCCCCACTCGTCGAGTTGGTAGACCTCCGGGCAGATGGCGTGGCAGTCCCCATAGGCCTCGCATTTTTGGGGGTTAACTTTCGTCTTCATATCTCAGCTCTCCTCTCTTCGCTAATGCCCACGAATCTTCCATTTAGGATTCCACACAGGCCTCGCAGCGTCCCTGCACCAAATGAGAGGCCACGGCGTCGGGAAACACCTTCAGCAGCGTTCGCACCGCCGCCACCGCTCCGTCGGGCAAGGCGCACGCCCCTCGCAGGCGCATCCCTTCACCGTAGCGGGCCAGGCGCTGCACCACCTCTTCTCCGCCGCGCCCCACCGCGAGGTCGGCCACCAGCTCAGCCAAGGTCTTGGTCAGACGTTGACAGACGCCGCATTGCCCGCAGCTTTCCACCGCGAAAAATCGGGTGACCGCCCCGGCCAACTCTAACGGGCAGGTCCGGTCGTCCAACACCGTAAGTTCGCCGTTGCCCAGACTGCCTCCAGCCGCCTGCATGCCCTCGAAATCCAGCCGGATGTCCGGATCGGGCCCGACAAACCCGCCAAAATAGCCGCCGGTGAGCACGCCGCGCCACTGGCGCCCCGGGTGAAGCCCTCCGCCCGCCTTTTCGATGACAACCCCGAGCGGGGTCCCCATCGCCACCTCGTAGACGCCCGGTCGCTGTACCGCCCCCCGCAGGGTCACCAGCAGCGTACCCGGCGAGCTGGCGGTGCCGACTTGCCGAAAGGCCTCAGGCCCTTCCCGTAAAATATAAGGCAGGTGGGCCAAGGTCTCGACGTTTTGCACCAGCGTCGGCTGGCCCCTCACCCCCGCCTCAAAGGGCCGGGGTGGTTTAAACCGCGGCCGCGCCAACTCGCCTTCCACCGCCGCCACCGCCGCCGTCTCTTCTCCGGCCACGTAGGTGTGGGGCACCGCCACCAACTCGACGGCAAGCGGCCAAAATTCGGGAGATCCCTGCCATGTCCGCACCGCGGCTTCCAGTCGCTGGCGAGCCACCCAGTCCTCCACAGACAGATAGAAGTAGAGGTTGTCTGCTTCCATCGCCCAGGCCGCGATCAGCGCCCCCTCCAGCACCAAGTGCGGCCGATTCCGCATCAGCCAGGTGTCCTTCTGACTGCCCGGCTCTCCTTCCTCGCCGTTGACGATCACCGTCCGGGGGCCGGGATTGGCCCGCACCCCCTGCCACTTGCGGCCAGTGGGAAAGCCGGCCCCGCCGCGGCCTCGCAGCCCCGAGGACTGTACCAGCTTGACCACCGTCTCTGGAGAGACCGACAAGGCGTACTGCAGGGCTTGGAATCCGCCTCGAGCACGGTATGCCTCTTGGTCCTCAAACGCTCTGACCTGCCCCATCAACCACACCGATGCCATCGGCTCCCTTCTCGCCTCACCCGTTCCCCAACCCGGCAGTAGGCTTGTGTCGCAGAGGGAACGTGGTAAATTTTCGCCGCCACATGCCCCAAATTCAGAGCCTAATGCAGTATTACCATTGTACCGAGTTCTTCGGAAAACCTAAACGGACTTCCCAAGTACACGCCGGCCCGCGAAAAGCCCTAACCCTCCGCCTTTGGCGAAAGCTCCAGGCGTAGGCGGTTGCGGCCCGCCACCATTACCGCCTCGCAGATGGCGACGGTTTCTAGGCCCCAACGCCCATCGTGCAAGGGAGGCTTCCCCTCCACTACCGCTTGATACCACTCTTCCACCGCCCCCGTCTTATCGAACGCCACTTTGGGAGGCACCAGGATGATCCGCTCGTAAGAGGCATCACCGTATATCGCCACTCCCGAGGGCTCCACCAAGACGTCCCCCTTCTCACACGAGACGAGGACCTGTCCAAAATGGGGATGAAAATGAGGTTGAGCGGCCCGAGCTAGTTCCCGCTCCCAATTGGCTCGGCTGAACCCCCGGTCCAGTCGGAGCGACGATTCATCCTTCCCCGCGACCCCGGCCAACTGGCTGCGCGCGCCGATAAAGCGCCAGTCGCATCCAGGTTTGACCAGGCCATCTTCTCCCACCCCGCTGCTCCACCGGTCGCTATCAAAATGCGCATAACCGCTGTAGACCAGACTAGCGGCGGCCCCATCCTCGAATTCCAACAGGGCCTGGACGGCGCCCTCGGTAGGACGCCCTGGATCCCAACCTCCTAACACGGCCGTCACCGCGCGGATGGAAATCGGGTGGAGGGTCCGCAAGATGTCTACCTGATGGGGCAGTTGGTTAAAGAGAATGCCGCCCGCCGGTCCGGGTTGCAGTTCATCTACCCGACGGGGCCGATACAGAAAATCGGTATAGTTGAACAGATGAAACAGCAATGGGCGGCCCCATTGACCGCTGGAGACCAGGCGGGCGGCTTCCCGAACCGGGGCGTCAAAGGCGTGCGAGGGCCCCACGACGAGCATTACCCCGTTAGCTTGGGCGGCCTTTATCATGGCTTCACACTCGGCGATCGAGAGGGCCATAGGCTTTTCCACCAACACGTGCTTGCCAGAGTGGGCAGCCAAAACCGTCAAGGGGGCATGGGTGGCGTGAGGGGTGGCGATGTAGACCGCCTCGACAGGGGCGGTTTTACACAGCGCCTCACCCGTAGAGTAGCCGAGGGTCCCTGGAAACAGCGCCAGGAAATCGTCTACCGCCTCGGGCCGGGGATCGGCCACGGCCACCACCTCAATATCCGGATGGCCTATGAGGCTTGGCAACATTTGTAGAGCGGCCCGGCCTAGTCCAATCACTCCCACTCTCAATTCGACCACCCTTTGTCGATAAGCTGTCGAACCTTAGACACCTCGAGCCTTGGTTTCCCTTCATCCCCTCCTCCGCAGCCTTGCGCTGTGGCCACCTTTAAACCGTACAACATCACAGAGCAAAGAAAGGAGGAGTTACCGCATGATTATTGACGTCCAGCACCATTACGTCCCGCGGCAACTGGCTGTCCAACATGGGTGGAGCCAGGGCCGAGTCGTTCACCTAACACGCGAGGGTCAGCGCTGGGTGACCATCCACGACCGGCTGTGCGATCTGGACTGGCAGCTTCGGGATATGGATGCGGCCGGAGTAGATGCCGCCGTACTGTCGTCGTTCTTTGGCTGGGACGCACCGGCCGAGATCTGTCAACAAATTAACGACGACCTAGCAGAAATCCAATATCGCTATCGGGGCCGGTTTTTCGGCTTCGCGCATATCCCTTTAGGCGAGCCGGACCACGGCCTGCGAGAGCTGATGCGGGCCGTCCAGGAACTGCGATTGGTGGGAGTGACCATCATGTCCCAGGTGGAGGGTCACTTGCTCGACGACCCCTGGCTCTGGCCGTTCTACGACGCCGTGCAGGCCTTAGATGTTCCGATCTATGTGCACCCCGTGATGTATGCGGGAGGCCACGTAGGCACCGACCAGTACGACCTAGGCCGAATCATCGGGCGAGAATTCGACCTTATCACCTGCGCCACTCGCCTGATTGCCGGTGGCGTCCTGGAACGCTTTCCCCGACTGCGTTTCATCATTTCCCACTTTGGTGGAGGCATTGCCGCCGTCAAAGACCGCATTCGCAAAAAAGCCTTCCGGTTCAACTCCAACCTTCCCCTGGACTTTGATACCTACTTCAACCGCTTGTATTTTGACACCGCCGGCTTTGAGATCTCCCAAGGCGCCCTGCGTTGCGCGCTGACCGGAATCCAACCCGAACGTTTAGTCTTCGGTACCGACTACCCTCAGGACTTCTCTGCGGTGGCCACGGACACCGGAGTTCAAGGAGAGGGCATTCGAGCCTACATTCAACTAATCGAAGGTGAACTCGGGCATACTGCACCCCTGGTGCTAGGAGACACCTTAGCCGACCTGTTGCATTTGTCCAGCCGAAAAGACGGCTGACCACCCGGAATGGCGGCAAACCTTCCTTGCTCCCCGCCGTCAGTCCCCGCGGGCCCGGCGAGACATATTTGCCGGGCCCCGCAAGCGGGACAACAAAAACTCCACGAAGTGGGAGACCGTTGGACGCAACTGCGACTTCGGCATGGCGACGATCACGCAGTGAAGCGGAGGCTCTTCACGAGGAAGGGCAAAGGCGACCAGTTCCCCTCGCCGAATCTCGTCCTGAACCAGCGAGAAGGGCAAAAAGGCAATGCCAAGGCCGCCCAGCACCGTCACCTTGATCGCGTCTAGGTCCTCCATGCGCAGCCGCACCGTATAGTCGCCTGGCCGAAGTCCCAAGTCGGCCAGCAGCTTTTGAATCAACTTCCAGTGCGTGGAGTGCTGGACACCGGTAATCAAGGGGGCCTGGGCAAAGAGCTCAGGTTCGAGACACGGGTGTTGTGCCCAGGGGGCGTCTTTGCTCGCCACCAAGGTCCAATGGTCGTAGGGAAGGGTGACCGCCTCGAGCCCGGGTGGCACCGGGATACTGGCATCCCCGGTGACCACGCCCACATCCAACGTGCGATTTAACAGTTCTTGGTACAGAGCCTCGGTGTCCTTGTAGACCACAGACACCTCGACCTGCTCGTGAGCGCGGACAAACTCAGAGACGACATCAGGAATCACATTGCGACCAAATGGACGGGAACTTCCGATGGCCAAAGTCCCGAATTCCGGTTTCACGAAATCCTCCACTGCAGCCCTGAACCGCCGTTCCAACGTTAATAGATTCTGGGAAAAGTCGTAGGAAATCCGCCCCGCCTCGGTCAACACGGTGCGGCCGTGTCGGCGCTCGAACAGCTTTACTCCCAGTACCCGCTCCAAGGCCTTGACTTGTCCGCTTAATGAAGGCTGAGTCAAATAAAGGCGCTTGGCCGCCTCCACAAAACTGCCGTGCTCGGCCACCGCACAGAAGAGTTCAAGCTGGTGGAGGCTTAAATGATCTTCCATCCGACCACCCCGAGTTATATAGAGTTTTCCCTATACTATCAGCCATTAATATCGATTTGTCTAGGCGAATTGAGCTCGTTACCATGGACTCGTAGGGTCGGGTCTGCGGTGTTAATCCATGCGTTTTAACTTTGGCAATCGTCCATTCCTACCGTACGCAAGGGGCAGGCAGGAATCATTCCTCCCATCCCGACTTCCCAGGATCAGGTGTGGAAAGGAGCAAAGGGTCCAGATGTTAAGCCACGAACGCAACGCGCTCTTGACCCAAGTCGGCCCCGGCACGCCGATGGGCCAGCTTCTGCGCCGCTACTGGTGGCCGAT
>JAIMAE010000278.1 GCA_023512105.1 Bacillota bacterium
GGCGCCGCCCATCACTCCGGTGCCACCCCCGCGCGCCACCAGCGGCACCTGGTAGCGGGCCGCCCAACGCACCACCGCCGCCACCTCCTGGCTGGTGCGGGGATGGACCACCGCCCAAACCCGGCCGATGCGATCGGCCACCCCGTACAGCCGGTAGTCTCCGGCGGCGTCGCGCCCGGCCCACGCCAGTTCCTGGGGCTCCAAAGAAAGCCAATCGGGACGGGCCACCAGTTCCGAGAGGGCGCGCAATGCCTCGTCTTGCACCATTATTCCTCCCCGGTGGCGATGGGGAGGCCATCGCGCGACACCCAATCGCTCCAGCTGCCCGGATAGAGCTTGGGGGCGATGCCCATACGGCGCAACCCGACCACGTCGATGCAGGCCGACACCCCGGAGCCGCAGTAGACCACGACTTCGCGCCCGGGGTCAAAGCGATCCCCGAATTCCGCTCGCAACTCCGCCCCGCTCTTATACCGCCCCTCGCGCAGAAATTGGCTCCAGGTCAGGTTGATCGCCCCCGGGATGTGGCCCGCCGGCTGGTCCAGCGGGTCTTGTTCCCCGCGAAAGCGCTCGGGAGAGCGGGCATCCACCAAGCAGCAGACCTGGGCAGACCGCAAGACCCCTTCGTGGTCGACCACCATCTCGGGGTCGGGATGGGGTTCAAACCGCCCTGGCGGGGCGCTAGGCACCTCCAGGCTGACCGGTCCACCGCTGGCCAGCCAGCCCGGCCATCCGCCGTCGAGCACAAAGGCCTGGAGGTGACCAAAATACTGCAAGAGCCACCAGAGCCGCGCGGCGCCCTGCCCGTCTTGGTCGTACGCGACCACCGTATCCTCGGGGTTCAGTCCGATGCGCCGCATGCTGGCCGCAAACGCCTCTGGCGAGGGCAGCGGGTGACGTCCCCCCGGGCGGGCCGGAGGAGCGGCCAAGTCGCGGTCCAGGTCGACAAAATGGGCTCCGGGAATGTGTCCGTTGCGATACTGCTGGTAGCCCCAGCCCGGCTCAAAGAGGTTAAAGCGACAGTCGACGACGCGAAGCTGCGGATCCCCTAGTCGCGCCTGTAACCATTCCGGCGAGACCACCGGATCCCCCTGACGATATGGCATCCCACCAACCTCCTGCACCCTCCGTGCGTGGACGCCGAGCGGCGTCCGCTCCCATTGTAGTGGTACGGCAGGGAAAATAAAAGCTGAGCCCTTCTCCTCGGGCGGCCGAGCCGGATACACTCGAAGGCAGGACGGCGGTCAAGGAGGATTGCAAGATGTGCGCCACCGAATCGACGACCAGGCTGTGGGCGAGCGAGCTCCCCTTGGGCCTAGGCACTTGGCGGCTGGGGGAGGACCCGCGGCGGCGCCTGGCGGAAATCGAGGCCTTGCGGGACGGATTGGACCTCGGCTATCGCCTGATCGACACCGCCGAGTTCTACGGCCAGGGGGAAGCCGAGCGGATGGTCGGCGAGGCCATCCGCGACGTGCCGGACGAGGTCTGGGTGATCACTAAGGTGTGGCCGTCGGCGGCCGATCCGGCCGCGGTCGAAGCCAGGATTCGGGCCAGTTTAAAGCGCCTGGGCCGGGAGTGGATCGACACCGTGTTGCTCCACTGGCCAAGCCGAGCCTGGTCCAACCCGGCGGTGTTCGAGCGGCTGGCCACCTTGCAGCGCCAAGGCGTGGTGCGCTCGGTGGGGGTCAGCAACTATCCCTTGGCCTGGTTTGTGACTGCTCGGTCTCAGGCCGCGGCCGCCGGGCTGGAGCTTTCCGCCCATCAAGTGCCGTATTCCCTGAAGGACCGCCGGGTGGAATCTCGCCTGCTTCCCTATCACCGCCAACACGGCGATTGGGTGCTGGCCTGGGGGGCTTTAGGCCAAGGGCGTCTGCCGCTCCGCCCGGCGTTGCTGGAGCTCGCCCGCCGGCTGGAAGTCACCCCCCACCAGCTGGCCCTGCGCTGGCTGGTTGGCCGCGGAGGGGTCACCGCCTTGGTCCGCAGCACCCGGCGAGACCATCTACGGCAAAATTGGCAGGCGCTCCGCCTTCCCCTCTCGGAGCCTGAGGCGGCCCTGCTCGAGCAGGCCTACCCGCCCCGCGGCGAGCTCAAACTGGCCATTCCGCCCTGGCCGACCGCCTTTCGCCTGATCGAAGGGGGATATCGCTGGTGGCTGCGGCGGCGGTAAGCGGAGTCGGCGGCCGCCCCAGGCGAGAAGACG
>JAIMAE010000060.1 GCA_023512105.1 Bacillota bacterium
TGGCGGCGGCGAACGCAGCAGCGGGATCGCTCATGGGGCCCTCCTCCTCGGGATCAGGTCGTTGCCCCCAGCGTACCAGGCCCGGGGGCGGGGGCGCAACGCCGTGCGGGCGTTTGCACAGAGCGGCCTGGGCTGGGAGGGCCGTGCAGTCAGGCTCGGCGCAGGGTGAACCCGAACTACAGCCTCTTCCCTTGACAGCTCGTCGGCTCACGGTGCTCCTATTCGCGACCGCTCACTTCCCCCACGGGCCGTGCGGCGGGCGTCCCAACCGCCCAGCCCAGAGCCAACCCTCTGAACCACTCAACAGGGCTGGACGGGGCCTGTTTGGGTTTGCCATCCGAGAGGCGCGTCGGCTTGCGCTCGTTCTGCGGCATCACCCTATGCCTCTAAGACTCTTTGAGTAAGAACCGCCCAACGAGGTTCCCTTGGCCTGAGGCTGCGGCGGGGGGCACTTCGGCCCATGGTTTCGAGACCATAAGTCCCGTATAAGGAGCAGGCTTCCGCTCCCCAGTACCCAGGCAGCAACCAGCAGTTTCGAGAAATGGACACCCGAAGGCTGAGGTCTGAAATTATTCAGCATAGTTTGGAACTCGGCCCATCGAGTGTGCTAAAATACGGCCCAACTCAGGGTGGCTAGCGTTGGAGGACGGAGGGAAGGAGAGGCCAGGGGCGCCATGGAAGTGCGCAGCAACTTGGCGGCGCTGTTTGCCGAGAACCAGATTGCGTGGTTGTCCCAGGACCTTACGCAATGGGAGGCCCAACTTTCCACGGGGCATCAGCTGACTGACCCAGCCCAAAACCCGGCGGATTATGCCATCATGGAACTGTTTACGGGCCAATTGGGCGAACTGCAAGCAGGAACGGCCAACGTTAACCAGGGCCTCAACCTGTTAGCGACGGCCAACGGGGCTATCGAGGCCCAGGTCGGCATCCTCCAACAGCTAGAGGGCTTGGCGGTGCAGGCGTCCAATGCGACCGAGACCGCACAGGACCGGCAGGTGATCCAGCAGCAGGTGAATGCTCTCTTGGCGCAGTTGCAAGGGATCGCCGAAGCGGCTAACTACAACGGGATCGAGCTGCTCACCGGTCAGTCGGCCAGTTATCCCGCACCGACATTGCCCGGGGTGTCCACCGCCAATTGGAGTGGCTACGTGGCCGAAACGTCTTCGCTTACCCCTTTCACGGCCATGACCGGGGCCTGGAACGTGCCCTCTATCGGCGGAAGCGTCGGGGCCATGGTGGCGGAGTGGATCGGCCTTGGCGGCTATCCGGCAGGCAACGGCGACTTGATTCAGATCGGGATTGACGAGACCGAGACGGCATCGGGTCCAGTCGCGTCCGTCTTCTGGGAGGTGCTCAGCAGCCCGGCGGTGTTCGTCGGGTCCGTGCCGGTGGGGGCGAACATCACCGCGTCCATCACGCCGGTGAGTGGCCAATCCAACACGTGGATCATGGGCTTGACGGCGTACGATCCCAACGGGACGGTGCAATCTTTTTCAGTTCAGGTCTCGGTCAGTGGCAGTTATGCGGCGGAGATGGGGCAATCGGCGGACTGGATCACCGAAGACCCCACCATTGGGGGTGTAGGAGGGGCCTTAGCTCCGTTGGCCCTCTTCTCCCCGGTGACCTTCTCCGACGCCACCGTGGATGGGACGGCCCTGGGCCAGGCCCCCTCCCCCACGCCGCTGACCTTGGTCAGCGGAAGCACCGCCCTGATCGAGACCTCCGCGTTGACCGGTGGTGGGACAGGATTTACCACCTGGGAACCTGGGCAGGAGTCGACGCCGTTGACGGTCCGTTGGGGAGGAGGTTCAGCCCAAGCGGTGGAACTCTCCTTGCCAGATGCGACATTGACCGGCTTAGGGCTAGTGGGGCTGTCGGTCGGCTCGGCCGCCCAGGCCCAAGAGGCCATCACCCAAATCCACGACGCACTGACGCGCCTCACGGATTGGCAGGCGCAAATCGGTGCGGCGCAGCAGCAACTGCTCGGTGCCCGGGCGACTGTCACGGGCGAGGCCACCGCGCTGGCCGCGTCCCGTTCAACGCTCGCCGATGCCAACATGGCTACAGCGGGCAGCGCGGTGGCAAAGGATCAGCTGCTCTTGCAGACGGCGCTTTTGTCGTTGCAAGACGCGCAGCAATTACCCGCCTTGGCCTTGCGCCTGCTAGGGTAGGCCTTTGAATGGCGTCGATGTCGGTGGGGCGTCTCTTCGTGCCGCCCCTGGAACGTGGATCCTCTCATGCCCCCCCTTTTCCCCTGAAGACTATTGAGGATAATGCGTGGACAGTTAGGTGCGTGATCGCCACGGCGCTTCCGTGTGGCACCACGCCCGGAACGCCGCCACCACGACCGCATCACGTCCTCGTGCCGCCCACCCGGTTCGGGCCGCCCTCCCCAGAGTCCGGGCGGCGCAGGCCAGGACGCGGTCGTCCGCGCCCGCGGCGCGGAGGGCGGCGAGCCAGCGGTCGACGAGGCGGCCGGTGCGGGGGTCGTCGGGGTCCGGCAGGGTCATGGGCACCACCTCCGGCGCCAGTGTACCGTGACGATATGCCAGGAATCCTGGTCAAATCACGGCGCCCGGTGAGGATCCGCCAAAGGCCCGCCGCATCGCGCCGGGCTTTGAGGCTTGGCAAAGGGTCGCCTCGGGCGCAAACGCCGCGGCGGCCACCTCCGGCCATGGCCGTCAGCTCAGCACCATGAACCCGCCGCCCGCCGAGCCGGATGGGGCGGGCGCGTACACTGCCGCCACATCGTAGACCAGGTTGGCCACGTTCGGTGGGCCGAAGCCGAGTTGGGCGGTGAACGGGGCCGGCTGGCCGAACGCCTGGTCGAGGAACGCCGGGAGCACCTCTGGGGTGGGGCCGGTGGCGTTGGCCACACGATACAGGACTTCCGGCACGATGGCGCCCCGCAGGTCCGCGCCATAGGTCTGGGCGTAGTGCGCCTGCGCCAGCGCCCAGATGCCCGCCCAGCAGGGGGCGGCGAGGCTCGTGCCGCCGTTGGCCTGGAGGACGCCGTTGACGATGATCGGCGCGTTCCATGCCAGGAAGCTGACATCGGGTAGGTAGCGGTGGACGAGACCGGGAACCAAGGCATCGAGCGGCGACCCCAGGAGGCCGAGGCGGGTCCACTCCTCGGCCTGCCACCGGGCCATGGGATAGTCCGAGAAGCCGTAACCCCCCGCGTCCCATGGGTACGGCACCCCCTGCCACCAGACGTCCTGGCCGAGCGGATTGATCATCGTGCCGCCCACAGCGACTGTGTACTCATTGGCGGCCGGCCAGTCCAAGCGATCTTGGGTGCCCGCCAAGCCGAAATCGCCGGCGGCGGCGAACAGGCCGACCCCCGCCATCGCGGCATGTTCAATCTCCAGGTTGTCGACGGGCGCGGTGAGATACCCCTCGGCGCGAAACCCGTTGGGATCGTAGTAGGAGAGGGAGAAAGCAGTGGCACCAATTGCAGCGGCGTACCGTACGGCATGGTTGTAGGCGTCTCCTGTGTAGGGGGCTTCATACAGCACGAGGTGGGCTTGCGGCGCCATGGCGTGGACCCACTCCACGTCCATGGTGGCCTCCAACTGGGCGCCGCTCACAATCCCCGTCGGGCCGTCGGGCGCGACGGTCGCCGCAGAGACCGGCGGCAAGCCAAACAGCGCATCGAACTGGGCCACATCCGACCAGAGGACAGCACTCGCCTCATACAGCACGATGGTCTGCCCCTGGCCAAAATCCCCTTCCTGGAACACCGGCAGCATGTTGTAGTGGCGGTAGACGAAGAAGGGGTCGAACATGCCCTGGCCGGTGATCTGGCCGCGCACCGCCGGGTCGGGCATCACGACGAGGGCTGGCCCCGTCCACACCGACCGCAGAGACCCTGCGCCGACGTCAGCCTCCAGCATGTAATGACCGCCGGGCAGGGCCTGCGGGATCTGTAAGATGGCCGGGGTGGTCGTCTCCGACAACAGGGGATACATCACGCCAGTGTCGGCGGCGACGAGGAACCAGGACGCGGGTGTGCCCGGGGGCGCGTTGGGGACGGCCGCCGAGATCGCCTGCCCGGCCGACACCGTCCAAACGGACCCGGGCGCGGACCACCCCTGGGCGGCGGCCAAGGCAGGCCAGGCAACCCAGACCGCCGCCGCGGCGACCCAGGTTAGGAACCGTCGTACAAACCGCACCACAGCAAATCACCTCGTGACCGAGGATTCGCGGCATTCAGGTAAAATCCTGCTGATGGCAGGGAATATTGAGGGTGCGGATAGACCGTAGCTGGCCTACCCTCGAGAACTTGTCTCGACTAGCCCCGGCCCCCCAGAGCGACGAGGAACCTTCCCCCATTACCGCCTGACGACGCGACCTGAACAACCTGCCTGGAACGCCGCCATCAGGATCGTATCATTCCCCATGCCATCCCTGACCCAGCACCTCCCAAGAACCAGGCGGTCACAATCAACGTGGCATTGCCCTCGTCTGTGGCGCAGAGTGCGGGGTGCCAGCAATCAACCACGCAGCCGGTGTGGAAGAAATCGGGTTCAATCCACCCCATGATCCTTGCCTCCCGGGCGAGCATAGCCTGGTCGTATGTCAGCAATCGTGGAGAAATGACTTGGCCTTTGTCGGCGGTGGCGGTTCGGAAAGAGTCACTTCGGGCCGCCACTTCTTACTTCGTCGTTCGGATTTCAGGTCTAGCAACTATCTCCAGGGGAGGCGGAGCCAATGGCCTCGGTCGCTAACGAGTCCCATCTCCGATTCCCCGGCTATGGTGCTACGAGCGGGTTCCCCCATAGGAGGGCATCCACTTCGTGGTGGGTGCGGGCCTGGAACAGCGCCTCGAGATCCTCCGTGGTCCACACCTGACAAGGCACCGGAAGGCCAGTCCAGTCCCATTGAGCCTGTTGCTCCGGTGGCGTTAAGTGGGTGGCGAGGATGAGGGTGAACTGCCAGCCTGGCAACAGCTTTTGGTATTCCATTATGACCTTGGCCAAAGTGTGGCGGTCTCCGAAGCTGTAAGGGCGTCCTCCCGCGCCCTGCCCGCCCTTGCAGCTGATGAGGGCCGCACGACGTAACCACCGAAGGTTGGAGTCAAGAACCATAAGATCGATGCCGGGGGTCTGCAGGCCGGGAACCTGCCCTCCAAACAGCACGGGGTAACCGAGGGTGGCAAAAAGATTCGCCAGCGCCGCCTCAAAAGCGGCGTCCTTCCCTTCGAAGACCGCTTTTTTCCAGCCCTTTTCGCCACGTTGGTAAAACTTGGTTGCGACCAGGGCGCGCAACTGCTGGTACGGAGTTGACCCGTCTATCTGTAGCTGAAGCACTAGGGAGCGGGAGAGAGCTGAACTGGGCCGACGTACTTCGACAAATAACCGCGAGAGGTTGGCATCCGTTGTCAGATCCCCGACTTCTGGGTGACCCTTTGCAGCCGGGTGCCATTTGACGGGCAACGGTTCACTGTGCGGATTGAACACAGCCTCCCTCTCATGGGGAGGAAAAACACGCACATCGACAGAACGCAAGGGGGGTTGGCACGAAATCCTCCAATAAACGCGGTTCTGGTCTCTGCGCCTCGGACTGAGCGAAAGGCCTAAAGGAAAATCGACGCCCACGACGCACATCTCTTTTGAATTACCAGCACCATCGCCGAACAGGTGCCGTAGCAACTCGTCAAAAGACGGTTCCCCCCACTCTATGGCCAGCCGGTGGATGGCGGCGTGCCAAGATGGATCACCTGGTTTATCGAACCAGCCAGCAGACAAAGTACCGGAAAATAATCTCCACGGCGAAGGTTCTCCATCGCTGATGAGACTAGTGTCGTGTACGGTGATTCTATTTAGTTCCCCCACGAACCAGAACTCGTTGGCGTTGCACATCGGATTTAGTTGAGCCACCCGGATCTCCACAGAGGAGCCGTCATCCAGCGCCAAAGGAAACGAGCCTCCTTTAGCGATGGAGTCGAGCATGCCCTCGGCCTCAGCCGCCGAATACCAGCCGTGGGCCCATAGCGAACCACCCCATCGTGATTGATATGCATGATGATCCAAGGGAGCGTCATACGTGAAACGACCAGCCCACCCACCGTGGACCAAGCGCCACTGATCCTCGAATTTTACGGCAAATATTCGCACCTTGTACCATGGCCACATACCAACCCAGGGCTGAAGCGATAACCTTATGCGAGCCAGCGCTTCAGGAATTGGGGTGTTGAATGGCACTTCAAGCTCCATCTGGACGAACACCTCGCTACGACGCTGGGCTGTAATATGGAAGAACGGGTTAGACCGTTCTCAGTACTACCAGCCTACCTCGCTCAAGCCGCTCCCTCGACACCCGTGCATTGGCACCCCCATTCCATGCCTTGGGTGCCATATGGTCTATGGTTGTTTGGTGCAGTCGTCTGAAAACCAATAACGAAACCATTGAGGATCTCGTTCTCACAGCCACTCCGGCGACAATTGCCAGCCCGGGTACGAGCGACTAGGGTTGCATCTGCACCGACCGACCAAGTGTTTTATGATCGCTTACGCGGAAAACTACGGAGCGTCTCAATGGGCACCAATTAGCCTTTTCCACTGAGACTAAGGATTCATATCCTACGCTCGGGGCATCTTCCCTCCTGGTCCACTACGAGGCCGAAGTCGAACATGCGCAGGTCATAGGCGCGAACCATGCACCGCTCCATCATCTCAAATTCACCGAGCCGTACCCAACCGGCTAGGTGTGTCTGAAACCCGTTCTCTCCTTGCGTCTTCAAGTTCTAGGAAGTCATGTTGCGACCGCGGCCCATGCACATAGCCGCCACTCAGCAGGGTTTCCGGACAGTGATCTAGAGCCGATTCAGAACTACCGTTCGGCCCGCCGCGCGAGCTCCGCCCGCGCCGCGTCGAGCCGCGCCTCGGAGACGGTGATGAACTCCTCTAGCTCCGCGTCCGACAGCCGCGTGAGGTCGAGCTGCCGGTAGCCGGCCAGCACAGGCCTGACCAGCAACGGCGGCGGGGCCGCGGGGGCCTTCTGCGCGTCCGCGGTCGGCTCTGGCTCCTCGATCCCGATCCGTCTGAGCCACTCCGCCACCTCCAGGCTGACGCGCCGGGCGGTCAACGGCTGGATCCTAGCGAGCCGGTCCAGGAGGGCGACGAAGAGCCGCTCCGCCTGCTCCGCGACGGTGACCTGGCGGGCGGCGTCGAGCTTTTGCTCCTTGGCCTGCTGCCGCACACGCGAGAGCAGGCGCATGGCCGTCCGGAAGTGCTCGAGGTTCAGCAGACCTTGGTCGAAGTACGTCCAGAGCTTGGGATACTTCTCCAAGAGGTCGCCGACTTGCAGGTAGAGGCGCGCCGTGGTCTCGCCGATGCCCAGGGCGGCCGCCACCTGGGCGGCGGACCGGCCCTCGCCGCGGAGCGCCCGCACCGCGGCCACGGTGTCGCGCAGCCGCATGCCCTCCCGCTGGAGGTTCTCGGTCAGCTGGACGGCGATCCGCTCGTCCTCGGCGAGCGGGCGGTCGAGCACCCGGGCGGGGATGGTCTCCCAGCCGAGGGCCTTCGCGGCGGCCACGCGCCGGAAGCCGGCCACGAGCCGGTAGCGGAAGCCCTGGCGCTTGCCGGGGATGGGCTGGATGATGACGGGCTCCAAGAGGCCGAACTTGGCCAGGCTGGCCTTCAGCTCCTCGACCTCCGCGGGGTCGACCCGGCGGACGTTGGGCGCGTGCGCGTCGATGGCGGCCAGCGGCACCTCGCGCGCCTCCAGGCGGAGCGGCTCCGCGACGGGCTCAGGCGCCGGGGCGGCGCCCAACTCCTGGCGCAGGGCCGCCATGACGGCCTCGGGTTCGGGGGCCGGGGACTCCGCATCCCGGCGCCGGCGGCGTGGACGGGATTCGACCATGGACTGATCGCCTCCTCGTTGAGGTGGGTGCGTAGATGGGAAGCTAGGGCCATTGTAGTGGAGCCCACGGGCGCTGGCAAGCGCCACCTCCGGGGCCTGGGCGGCCGCGGCTCAGGGGGCGGGGGTTGCGGGCCGGATCGGCATCGCGGTGGCGGTCCCCGCGGAACCGCCCGCGACGGTCAACCGGCCATGGGGCCCTCGGCGATGGCCGCCGGATCCGATGCAGGGGCGGGGCCGGGGCCTTCGCGTCTCCAGCGTGGGGTGTCCCACACCCGCGATGTCGAGGGGCGGGTCATGGCGTGGCCTCGTCGCGCCCATACTCCGCCAAGCTCTCGTGAAACGCCGCCCATTGCGCCTCTCCCCACCACCCCCGGTGCATCGCGTACCGGGCGAAGATCTGCGCCGTGACCCACACGTCGGCCTCGCAGTAGGCCCGGATGCGCCGGAGGTCGCCGGCCGCCCACCAGGCGGCGACGTCCTCGCCGGTGCCGAGGGGCTTGACCGGCAGGCCCAGCGCGGCGGCCATGTCCCGCAGCGCCATCCGCGGCGCGGCCCCGTACTGGGAGAGGACGTCCATGAGGTCGAGGTGCCCCTCCTCGTCGTACCGCCGCCGGTAGCCGTGCCACGGCTCGCCAATGGTGTAGAACCGCGGCGCGGGGACGCCATGGACGACGGCCCGGCTGACCAGCACGGGGAGGTCGAACCCGGACGAGTTCCAGCCCACGAGGCGCGGGCGCCCCTCCTGGACGATGCGGAAGAACTCCCCCACGAGTCGGGCCTCCTCCCAGGACGGCTCGCCCAGCGCCGTCAGGCGGCGCACCGCCCCCGAGGGGTGGATCCAGGCCACCGCGACGGCGACCACCTGCTGCAGGGCGGGTTTGAGGGCGGCCTGGGGCGTGGGGGCCTGGGCCTCCCAGGCGGCCCGGACCTCCGATTCCGGCGCGGTGGCGTCGAGGCGCAGGGCCCGGCGCACGGCGGGCCAGTCGGGCACCGTTTCGATGTCAAAGACGCAAACGGCGGGTGCATCGGGCATGGCTTGGGCCTCCTCCTCGAACGGCGCGGCGCAGCCTGGCGGCGTCGCGCCGGCGCATGGGGTCAGAACGGCGGCTCTCCGTCACTGGGCGGCAGATCGTCGGACGGCGGGGCGCGCTTGCGCCGGCTGGGATGGCGGAGGCGCGCGATGTACTGGCGGACGGCCTCCCGCTGGGCCGGGCTGAGGCCCCGCAGGTCGACCACGTCCTCGGCCTCCGGCGCCGCCTCCTCGGCGGAGGGCTCGGCGGGGAAGGGCCAGTTGGCCTGGGCCAGCGGCCGGGGCGGGCGGACGGTGTGGACCGCCACCACGATGCCTTGCACCCGGTCCTGGGCGGGGTCGAGCGGGCGGTCGGGATAGTCCGGGTGCGCCGCCCGCAGGAGCCAGCGGGGCCGGTCCCAGAGGTCCGCCTCCCGCACCAGGTACTTGAGCGTCGTCTCGCCGTCCACCAGGGCGACGACGCAACTGCCGGGCGGCACCTGCTCCCAGACCTCCACGCGCCGCACCACGACCACGTCGCCCGGGTGGATGCCGGCCCCGAGCATCGAGTCGCCGCGCACCTGGAGGGCGAAGTCGCCGGGCTGGTCCTCGGGCACGGCGAGGGTGCCCAGCCGGTCGGGCTGGGTCTCGAGGGGGACGCCCGCCACGATGCGGCCGAGGATGGGAATCGTCCGCACCGGGCGCGGCGCGGGGGGCGGCGCGGCCTCCTCGGGCCGGGCGGCGCCCAGCAGGTCGCCGAGGCTCAGGTTGAGGAGGTGCGCGGCGCGGGCCAGCCAGTCCACCGGCACCGGCCCCAGGCCCGCCTCGGCCTCGGCCCACGCGGCGGGCGGCGCCCCGACGGCCACCGCGAGGTCCGCGAGCGACCAGCCCTGGCGCTGGCGGGCGGCCACCAGCTGGCGGCCGATGGCCTGCCAGTCCACGCCGCCGGTGGGGGGCGGGGGAGAAGGCTCCGGGGAGGGGGCGGGCGCCCCGTCCTCGCGGGCGGCGGGGCCACCCTCCCCGCCCGGGTCCGAGGCGGCCTCCTCGGGGGGAGGGCCGCCGGGCTGGGGCAGCACCAGCGGCTCCCGCCCCACGAGCATGTCCACCGTCACCCCGAGCGCCCGGGCCAGGGCCAGCAGAGACCGCCCGCCGGGCATGCGCAGGCCGCTCTCCCAGCGGGAGAGGGTGCCTTGGTTCGCATGGATGCGCTGGGCCAGCTCCCGCTGGCTCAGCCCTTGGGCCTCGCGGCACAGCCGCAGCCGCTGCCCCAACTCGGCGGGGTCGTAGTCCGGCATCGGGCACCGCCCTTTCGCACGCCATTATGCCGCATTATACCACGATTTCGCCCGGGCGCGCCGGGCGAGGGGCCACCTCCGGCCGCCGGGCGGCGATGCCGTCCCGCCGCTGAGGCATCGCATGCTTCAAAATTAACGGAAAAAGTATGTCGTGACCCTTGACTTGGCATCGGAGCGACCGTATGATGGCGATGCCAGAACGCCATGATGCTTCGCAAGCGGTCATCAGAAAGGAGTCGATGCCCATGCCTTCGCAACCCGCCGCATCGCCGGGGACGCCGGTCCGCGCCCTGCGCCGGGCCCGCGGCTGGTCCCAGGCCGAGCTGGCCCGCCGGGCCGGCGTGCCGCGGTCCACCATCGTCCGCCTCGAGCGCCGCGGTGGCGGCAGCCTGCCCACGCTCCGCCGGCTGGCCGCGGCGCTACATGCGCCGCTGGCCGCCCTGATCCCGTCCGATGCCGCATCGGCATCGCCGGCCTGGATGGAGGCCCCGGACCCCGCCGGCCCGCTGCCGGTGGGCAACTGGTCGCCGTCGCGCCTGCTGGACTGGCTCCTCTGCCCCGCCCGGGGCGCCTGGAGCACCGGGGTCCTGGAGCTGCCCGCCGACTTCCACTGGCCCGAGCGCCCGGCCGCCGTCCGGGGGCGGGCGGTCCACGCCTACGCGCGGGCGCGCCTGGCCGGCGGCGATGTCGACGAGGCCCGCATCGCCGGCGCCGACGCGACCTTTGGCACCGGCCTCGACCCGGAGGCCTGGATCCCCTTCGCCGAGGCCTGGGAGGCGGCGGTCCGCCCGGCCATCGGCGCGCCCCAGGCGGTGGAGCAACGCCTAGAGGCCGACGTGGACGGCCTGGCCGTCACCTGCGTGATCGACGCGGTCGACGAGGCCGGCGCGATCCGCGACCTCAAGACCGGCCAGCGCGCCCCCGACGCCTGGGCGGCCGCCCGGGAGAGCCTGCAGGCGGTGCTGTACCCCCTGGCCTGGCGCCAGCGCACCGGCGAGTGGGCGCCCTTCCTGCTCGACCACCTCATCGCCCACAAGCAGGGGGTCCAGGCCGTCACGATCCCGGTGCCGGTGACCGACGCGGCCGTGGACCGGGTGCGCCGCCAGCTGGCCTGGGCGCAGGCCCAGGCCGAGGCGGGGCTGGCCGACCCCGGCCGCATCATCCCCAACCCCATGACCCGGTACGGCTGCCGCGAGTGCCCGTTCCTGGCCCTCTGCGCCGAGCGCTACGGCTTCCCGGCCCTGCCCGCGCCTGCCGAGCCGGTCGCCGCCGAGGCCTAGGGCCTGGGCGGCCTCCGGCCCCGCAGGGGCAACCGCAGACAGAGTGCATCGGACATCGGTCACGGTTCGCGTTCTTCGAGGAGGGACATGCCACATGGCCACGCTGCCTGTTGAGACCGGCCACGACGCCGCGCCGCTCCCCGCGCTGTGGGAGGGCCGCCGCGAGTACCCCGAGCAAGACATCCAGCCGGAGCGGTACCGGGTGAAGACCCGGACCTTCGAGTCCGCCACCGAGAGCGTCCAGAGCATCCAGGGCCTCATCCTCGCCGTGCGCGCCGCGCGGTGGCTGCCCGCGGCCGCGGCGCCGGACGACGCCGCGCCGCCGCCCACCCAGTGCGAGCTGGTCGCGCCGGGGCAGGGCCGGTGGGTGCTGGAGCCGGACAACCCCCTGTCGCCCACGGAGCCGCGCGAGTGCGCCACCTGCCCCATGAACCAGTGGGGCTCGGCGGGCGCGGGGCGGCGGGGCAAGGCCTGCCGCGAGAAGCGCCTGCTCCTGGTCCTGCGCGACGGGGAGGCCATCCCCATCGTGGTGGTGGCCCCGCCGACGTCGCTGGCCGCGGTGGCCCGCTTCGTCACGCGGGTGGCGGCCCGGCGGCTGCACCTGCCCCAGGTCAAGGTCCGGATGACCGTGCAGCCCACCCGGCGCGGCGCGGAGGAGTGGGGCCTGCTTCAGATCGAGGAGCTGGGCCTCGCCACCGAGGCGGAGCTGGCCGCGGTCGGCGCCCTGCTGGCCGAGGGGCCGGTGGGGCAGATGTTCCAGGCCTGGACCAGCCGGCCGGTCCACCAGGACGCCGCCCTGTGAGGCGGCGCCCCGGCCCGGCCGGGGCATCGGATGGCGACACGCCACGCAAAAGGAGGCACATCCCCACATGGCAACCCGGGTCATCCCCGAAGACCTGCTGCACGGTGACGCGGTGGCCGTGGCCCAGGCCCTTGGCGTCAGCCCCCAGAGCATCTACCAGGCCCGGTGGCGGGCCAAAAAGCGCGCCGGGCGGGCGGGAGGGCCGTCCGGCGGCCGCCCCCGGCAGAAGCCCATGCGGTCGCGGTCCCGGATCGAGGCCGAGGCGGCCCTGCGGGCCGCGGCCCGGCGCGCCTGGGACGAGGTGCGCGCGGCGCGGAAGGCCTGGGCCGAGGAGGCGGAGCAGGAGTGGCTCGGCATCGAGGACGCGCTCCAGAGGGCGCAGGCCAGGTTCCGCGATTTCCTGGGGCCGCGCCCCTCGGCGTCCCGCCGCAGCCAGGGCCTGCACCTGCTGCTGAACGACGAGGACGCCTGGCGGCAGTGGCGGAGGGGGTGGGAGGCCACCATCGACCAGATCCGGGCCGAGGCCGCGGAGGCCATCGAGCGCCTGGCCCAGGAGTGCGCGGGGCGCCTCCTCTCGCCCCAGGACCGGGAGGCCGTGCTCGCGCTGGGGGCGCGCCTGGCGGCGCGGCTGCGCCCGAACCTGACCATCCCGGACGGGGTGTATGTGAACACTGTGGCGCCGCTGGCCACGCCGCAGGCGGAGGCCGCCCGGCTGGCGGCGGCCCGCGAGGCCCGCATGGCGCGGGACTGGCGCCGGGCCGCGGGGGCGGGGGGCTTCGCGGCGGAGGCGGCGCACGACCCGCCCCCGGCCATGCGGCGCGGGGGGGTGTGGCGCCCCGGGGGGCCTGGGCGGGAGGACATCCGGGGGTGACCCCGGGGGCTTGGGTGGAAGGAGGAGACTGACCATGCCGATACAGCGTTTCGCCCGCCGGTGGCAGACCCGCTTCCGGAAGGTGGCGGTGTGGCTGCCCGCCGGCGAGGCCGAGGCCGTGCAGGCCCGCATCGCGGCGAGCGGGCTGCCGGCCTCAGAGTGGATCCGCCGCGTGGCCCAGCGGGCCCTCGACCTGCGGCCCGAGCTGAGCCCGGCCGGGGGCCCGGGGCCGGTCACCGCGAACCTGGACGGGGCCCTGCCGGAGGGCATGTGGCTGCGCCTGGACGCCTGGCGGCGGGGGCGCCCCGGCCGGCCGAGCATGAGCCAGCATCTGCGCGACTGCATCCGGTGGTACTGCGCGGCGTTCCCCCACGAGGCGGTCCCCCCGGGGCCGGAGGGGGCCGAGGCGGTGGCGGGGCGGTGAGCGGGATCGCGCTGCGCCCCTACCAGGCCGCGGCCATCGCCGCCGTGGAGGCCGCCTTGGCGGAGGGGGTGCGGCGCCAGGTCGTGTCGCTCCCCACCGGGGCGGGGAAGACCGTCACGGCGGTGGCCCTGGCCCGGCGGCGGGGCGGGCGGGCGCTGTGGCTCGCCCACCGCGACGAGCTGCTGGCCCAGGCCGCCGAGACGTTCCGGCGCCTGTGGCCGGAGGCGGTGGTGGGGCGCGTGCAGGCCGGCGAGGACGGGTGGGAGGCCCCGGTGGTGGTGGCCAGCGTCCCCACGCTCGTCGCGGGCGGGGGGCGGCGGCTACGGCGGTGGGCGCCGGACGCCTTTGCGACGGTGATCGCCGACGAGGCCCACCACGCCCTGGGCGCCGGGCAGCGGGCGATCCTGGAATACCTGCGGCCAGATTTGCTGCTCGGTCTGACCGCCACCCCCTTCCGCGGCGACAAGCTCTCGCTGGCCCAGGTGTTCGACCGCGTGACCTACCACTACGGCGTCCAGGACGCCATCCGCGACGGCTGGCTGTGCGACCTGCGCGCCTACCGGGTGGCCGGCCACGCCGACCTCGACGCGGTCGGCACCACGGCGGGCGACTTCGCCGAGGGGGCGCTGGCGCGGGCCGTCAACACGCCGGAGCGGAACCGGCTGGTGGTCGATGCCTACCTGCAATACGCGGCGGGGCGCAAGGCCCTGGTGTTCGCCGCCGACGTGCGGCACGCCCTGGACCTCGCCCAGGCGTTCCGCCAGGCCGGCATGGCCGCGGAGGCGGCGCATGGCGGCCTGCCCATGGAGGAGCGCCGCCGCCTGCGCGAGGCGTTCCGCGAGGGGGCGGTGCCGGTGGTGGCCAACGCCATGCTGTGGACCGAGGGGTTCGACGAGCCGTCCATCGGCGCGGTGGTCCTCGCCCGGCCCACCAAGTCCCTAGTGCTCTACAGCCAGATGGTCGGCCGCGGCCTGCGGCCGCACCCCGGCAAGCCCGACTGCGTCCTCGTCGACGTGGCCGACAACACCCGGCGCCACCGCATCGTGTCGGTGGCCGACCTCTTCGGCCTGCGGCGGCTGCCGCGGGGCGGCGAGACGGTGGGGGAGCGCCTGGCCGCCGAGGCCCGGGTGTCCGCCGAGGCCGAGGCCTGGCTGGCGCGGGTCGCCGGCGGGCGGGTGCGGGCGGAGGCGGTGGCCGACCTCTTCGAGACCATCGCCGACGGCGGCGCCCCCTGGATCGACTGGCGCGACGTCGCGGCCGACGCCGCGGAGATCCTGGCCAGCCCGTGGCTGGCCCGCCCGCGCTACGCGCGGCGCATGGCCGCGCCGGACGGCCCCGCCACCGAGGCCCAGGCCGCCCGGCTCGCGAGCTTCGGCTGGCCCGAGGCGGAGGCCCGGCGGCTGCCCAAATGGCTGGCGGCCTGGGCGCTGGACCGCCACCGCGAGGCGCTCGAGGCCCGGGCCGAGGCGCGGGTGCGGGCCTGGGCCGGCCTGCTGGGCCTGACCCCAGAGGAGGTCCGCCGGGCGATCCAGGAGGAGCTCTGGCAGCTGGCCCCCGCCACCGAGCGCCAGCACTGGGCGCTCCGGCGCTACCGCACCCCCGAGGGCGTGCTGGCGGCCGTCTCGCGCGGCGAGGCGGCGATGCTCCTGGACGTCGCGCGGGGGCGGCCCGTGGGGCGGTTCTCCGGGCGCCCGGAGGCCGGCCCGCCGACCCCACCAACCCATTCGAAGGAGGCATGATCCATGGCCTTTGCGCCCATCCCATCCATCCACCCCAGTGAGGCGGCGCCGACCGCCGCGGCCCTGAGCCTGGCCCTCCGCCCGCTGTTCGCGCGCCATCTCGGCGCGCCGATCCGCTGCGGCCCTGTGGACATCGGCCACGGCGACCCGGTGGAGGTCACGGGCGCCGTGGAGGCGGACTGCGCCCACGGCTTCGTCCTCGCCTGGCAGGGCCCGGGCGGCCGCCGCGCGGCGTTCATCGCCTGGACCGACCTCTGGGCCTCCCAGGGCCGGGTCCAGATCCGGGGCGGCCCCCTGGCCGGGCCGGTGGCGGCGGCCCTCGCCGCCATCCCCAGGCCGCTGCCGCCCGGGGGCGCGCGGCCGTGAGCGACGCCGCCCACCTCCGCGCGACCTGGCGGCTGCTCAAGGCGCCCGACGGCCTCGTCGAGGCCCGGGCGCTCCGCCGCCAGGGGCCCCCCGCCATCGGCCGCTTCGACGACGAGGCGGCGTTCCTCCGCGCGGTGGCGCAGGCCGACGCCGACCCGCTCACCACCGGCGTCTACGCCACCCTCAACCCGGTGCGCCCCGACGCCCCCTGGCGGGGGCCCCGGAACCAGTGGCGCCTCGGGGGCCGGGCAGCGGCCGACGGCGACATCCTCCGCCGGCGGTGGATCCTCATCGACGTCGACCCGGCCCGTCCGGCCCGCACCAACGCGACGGCGGCCGAGCGGGCGGCCGCCGAGGCGGTGGCCGCGGCCCTGGAGGCGGGCCTGCGCGGCGTGGGCTGGGGCGACCCCGTGGCCGCCTCGTCGGGCAACGGCGCCCACCGGCTCTACCCCTGCCGCCTGGCGAACGACGCCGAGGCCGCCGACCTCGTGCGCCGCGCCCTGGCCGGCATCGCCCGGCGGTACGACGCCCCCGAGGCCGCCGTCGACCCGGCCGTCTTCAACGCGGGGCGGATCACCAAGGTCTACGGCACCACCCCCCGCAAGGGGGATCCCTCGCCCGAGCGGCCCTGGCACCCGGCGGCGCTGGCGCGCGTCCCGGCGGGCCTGCGCCCGGTGCCCCCCGAGGCCATCGCGCTGGTGGCCGCCTGGGCGGGGCGGCCGCGGGAGGCCTGGATCGGCCCCACGGCGCCGCTGGGGCCCATGACCCGCGACGTCGCCTTTCTGATGACCTGGCTGCAGGGCCTGGGCGTCCCCATCCTGGAGGACCCCCGGCCCTGGGGCGCCGGGTGGATCCTCGCGGTCCCCTGCCCGTGGGCGGAGCGGCACACCGTGGCGTCCCCGCCCAGCAGCACCGCCGTCATCTGGACCCCCGCCGGCGTCGGCTTCCGGTGCCTGCACGCCCACTGCGCCCAGCGCCGGTGGAAGGACTTCCGGGCGGCCATCGAGGCCCCGCGGCGCGCGCGGGGGCCCCAGGCCGCCCCAGCAAGGAGGGAAGGATCGCCATGATGTGTTTTATCATCTGAAATAGGACAGTTTCACCGCGGCGATTTCCCCGATTTCACCGTCAGAAATTCCCCAGTTTC
>JAIMAE010000279.1 GCA_023512105.1 Bacillota bacterium
CGCCAGGCGGTGAGCCGGGGCGAGCGGGTGCGCGTCTACGGCGACTACGACGCCGATGGCATGACGGCCACCGCGCTGTTGGTCCGGGGCCTTAGGGCAGCATTTTCTGAGCTCGCGGTCGACTACGCCTTGCCCAATCGCTTTGAGGATGGCTATGGCCTGCCGGTGGAGGGCGTCCGCCAGGCCTATCGCGATGGCGTGACGGTGTTGATCACGGTCGACTGCGGTTCGACTGCCTTTGACGCCGCTGAGATGGCGCGCCAGCTAGGGGTTTCCCTGATTGTCACCGACCATCACGCGCTGGCGGCCCGTCTCCCTCCGGCGCTGGTGCTCAATCCCCAGCGGTTGTCTCCGGCTCCTGCCTGGTCGGGAGCCGGTGTGGCTTTGCAGCTGCTGCGCGCGCTCCTGGGCGAGGAGCTGCCGGAGGCCTGCTGGGCCTTGGGGGCACTGGGCACCTTGGCCGACGTGGTGCCGTTGTTAGGCGACAACCGCCACCTGGTTCGGCGGGGGCTCGCCGCGGTTGCCGCTCAGGCGGTGCCCGGCATCAACGCCTTGTTAAAGGGGCGGGAGGTCACTACCGAGAATCTGGCCTTCACCGTCATTCCCTGCCTCAATGCGGCCGGCCGGATGGAGGACCCTGCTCCAGCGGTGGAGCTGTTGTTAGAGGAGCGCCCGGAGCGATGTTCCCCCCTGGTCAAGCACCTGGAGGCATTAAACGACGCTCGTCGCGCTGCGGAGCGGGAGGTGCGCGAGCAGGCGATCGCGCAAGTAGCGCAATCTCCGTTGGCCCCGTTTGTGGTGGTGGCCCAGGAAGGGTGGCATGTGGGGGTGCTGGGCTTGGTGGCGGGGCGGCTGAAGGACCTCTTGGCTCGCCCGGTTGCCGTGATCTCCTGGGACGGCCAGGGGGGACGAGGGTCGGCGCGGGGGGTGGACGGGGTCGACTTGATAGCGGTCTTGCGGCAACATCAGGACCGTTTCTGGTCGCTCGGAGGCCACGCCGGAGCGGCCGGCTTCACCCTGCCCAGGCAAGCGGTGAGCGAACTGCAGCAGGTGCTATCGGCCGCCCTGCCGCCCTCGGCCCAGGCCTCGGGGCATCTTGGCCTGGAGGTCGACGGGTTCTTAGACGCGGAGGCCTGCGACCCGGACTGGCAAGCCTGGCTGCGGCGGCTTGAGCCATATGGTCACGCTTTTCCGCGCCCGCGTTGGGTGATTCGCGGCACCGTCCACGGGCTTCGCCGCTTTGGCGAGGGGCGCCACGCCCGGTGGCGAGTAAACCGCCATGGCCTGCAAGCGGTGTGTTTTGGCTTGGGACCCGATGCCTTGCAAGAAGGCCAAGGAATTTTCGCCTTGGCGAGCCTGGAGTGGGACCGCTGGCAGGGTGAGGAGCGGGCGCGGCTGCGGGTTCACCGGGTCTCCGGGGCGGCGGTAGGAGCGGTGGCGGTCCGACCAGGCCCGGTCCCTGCGTTCCAACCCGGGACGCGGGTGATCTGGGTGGTGGACGACGGGCGCAGCGTGAGGCGGCTGGCCGCCCGGTGGGGGGCGGCTGCCTACGATTGGAACCGCCCGATTGGCGAATTGCGCCTGCTCGAAGCGCGAGCCGAGCGCGGATGGGTAGAACAGTTGGTGGTCAACCAATGGCGTCCGCTCCCAGAGCTGTTTGGCTGGGCTGACCATCTGGTGTACGTGGGGGTGCCGGCCTCGAGCCGCCATCTGGCCGAGGCGTGCGCTCTTTTGCGGGAAGGGGGGACGGTGTGGGTGGGGGGCGATGCCTTCGCCGCTCGTACCTACGTGCTGCGGAAGTGGACCCGCCTGCGGCTAGACCGTCAGCGCCTCGGGCGCTTGTGGCGGCGGCTTCGGGAAGGGCAGCGGCCGCTTTTGCCAGGGCGGGCGGTCTTCGCCGAGCTCTCCCTCGACCCCTTCAGTCCGGCCAGCCCGGGACGCCGCAACCTCGAGGAGAGTTCCGGGTTTCGTTGGAACGCCGATGCGGTGGATGCGGCGCTGGCCGAGTGGCAGGGCGGGACGGGGGCGCCACTCCCGGATTCGGCGGCCAATCTCCCGCGGATGCGCTAGGGGACGCAACCGCTATAATTGAGGTAGGACTTCTCGGATCTGGGGAGAAGGGGGGTGAGGGAGGATGACGGTGGCTGAAATGGTGGAGCACTTGGTGGAGGCCGAGTCGACCGATCCCGAGG
>JAIMAE010000280.1 GCA_023512105.1 Bacillota bacterium
CCAGGGGTCTCGCCGGTGATGCCGGTGGCCTCCACCCGCACCCGGATCGACCGCATCGCCGTCTACTCCGACCACGGTCCGCCCACCATTTGGACCCGCCCGGCCACCGTGGGCTGGGCCTATCTGACCGGCCGGGTGCTCAAGGAAGAGGCACACGTCAACACCCCCTGGGGCTGGGCCGACGTAGGACAGCTGCGGGGGACGGTGTTCACCCAGGTTAGCACGCGACCTCACGAGGTAGGGGTGGAGGCCCGAATCCACGTCCACGGCATCCTCACCTCCTGGCCGCCGCTGGTGCCGCTGACCGCACAGCGCCTGGGCACCTTGCAAAGGCTGGTGGCTCGCTCGATTCTGCAGGACTGCCAGGCCGCCATCGCCGAGGCCAACCGCACCCACACCGACCCCTTTGGGTATGCTCGCTCGCTGTTCTGGCAGCAGATGGGACTCTCCCCCTTTGCCTTCTCTCCGACCTTAAGCCATCTCCCGATCAACGCCCAGATCTCGGTCAAGGTGGAGATTCGCGACGTGGGGGTCAGCCAGTGAGAGCCCCAGCGGAGCCGATCAGCCCCGGCCAGTACTGGATGATGGTCGCGGTCTCGGTGGTAGCCGGAGGGGTGTACGTCTGGCCGGCCTACGTGGTCAAGGCCGGCGGAGGCGATGCCTTGTGGAGCCTGCTTGCCACCACCGGAACGGCCTTGGGCATCGCTTTTCTTCAAACCCAGTGGGCCGCCCGCACCCGGGCCGCCACCTTCACCCAGGTGCTCTACCGCACCTGGGGCAAGGCGGGGGTGTGGGTAGGGCTGGTCGGCTCCATGGCCGGCTGCCTGCTGTTGGACGGGTGTCTGCTCTCGCTGTTCGGGGACATGCTCAAGGAGTTTTTCTACCCCTTCACCCCGATCTGGGTGACCACCTTGGGCATCATGTCGCTTTCCGCCTGGACGGCCACCAAGTCGCTCAGCGGGGTGGCTCGCAACGCTCAGTTCTGGTTCCCCTTGATTTTGCTCTCCGTCGCCATCGTCATCGCCTCGGCCCTGCCCAACACCCACCACTGGCGGGCGGCCTTGCCGGCCACCACCCTCTACGTCGGGCCCACCGCACGGGCCGCCCTTGGCACCTGGTTTCTTTACGTCAACGGCGGGGTTACGATGACCTTCTCGGCCCATGTCCGCCACCGCGCCCAGGCTCGCACCTTCCCGCTCGCCCTCTCCGCCATCGCCTTCCAGGGCTTCGTGCTCCTCATTCTATACGTGATCGTGGTAGGCACCTTGGGCCCGGCCGCGGTCTCCCAGCTGCGCTGGCCGATCATCTACGTCTTCTCGCTGATCACCGTGCGCAGCTTTTTCGTGAAGGGACTCGGGGCCTTTATCGTCATCACCTGGACGGTGGCGATGGTGCTCTATCAAACCGTGCACCTTTTCTGCGGTTCCTGGAACCTACAGCTGGCCTTGCGCCTGCGCCCGGAGCAGCGGTGGGCGATGGTGGTGGCCATGGCCTGCGCCGTCTACACCATCTCGATCTTGATTCCTTCGGACATCACCGCTCGGGACTTGATTTTAAACCTGGTCAATCCCTACGACTTGGCCTGGGTCACGCTGCTGACGGTGGCCTCCTTCATCTGGGCGTGGGTCCGCAGACCCAAAGCCGCTCGCGCCTCTCGAGGACAGGGTTCGCAGGGATGACCGGCTTTATCATCGCCTCGGGCGTCGCGGGGTTGCTGTTGGCCCTGATCTGGCTGGGGCGCCGATGGGTGCGAAATCTGGAATTTGCTTTGGGCGCGGAGCCGAGCAAAAGCTGGCTTGAGACCTTCTTCACCTTCCGCGCCATCCCCGTCGACAGCGTGCTCCTCACCTTGCAGCGAGCCCAGCTCGGCAAGGCGGCCGAGCACCCGATGGGCTCGGCCGAGCCAAGGGCGTGGTTGGATGCCATCGGCCTCGACCCTGCCTCCACCATCCCCCCTCCCACCGCCCGCCATCCCCGGCGCGACTTTCCGGTCCGCCTCGGTCCCAAAGCCCGTCGACCGCTTGCCTTGGCGCTGCCGGTACTGGTCGCTCCCATGGGGTGGGGGATCGGTCTGACCGCCGAGGCCAAAGTGGCATTGGCTCAAGCCGCGGCGCTGGCCGGCACCGCGGTGGTCTCCGGCGAAGGTCCCTACCTCCCCGAGGAGCGGGCCTTTTCCCATCGCTGGGT
>JAIMAE010000281.1 GCA_023512105.1 Bacillota bacterium
ATGGAGCGGGCGGTGCGAGAACTGAAGCTGTGCGGGGCCATGTTGCCGTCGGTGACCACCCCGCTCAGCCACTTCGGCGATCCCCGGTACGAGGTCCTGTGGGAGACTGCCGAGCGCTTGAACTGTCCCTTGGCCATCCACGGGGCGCCTCAGGCCGGGCTTCCCCTGGACATCTTTCGCCGACACATCGAGGCCCACGTGCTGGAGCATCCGCTTCCCCTGTTCATGCACGTGACCGGAATGGTGTTTGAAGGGGTGTTCGAGCGCCACCCCAACCTGGATGTGGCCTTTTTGGAGGCGGGGGCCGGTTGGCTGCCCTACCTGATGGATCGGATGGACTACGAGTACGAGACCCGGCCCCACGATGCGCCGGCGATTCGCAAAAAACCCAGCGAGTACCTGCGCTCCGGTCACATCTACGTGACCTGCGAGCCGGAGGAGGCCTCGGTGGCCTACGTGGTCGAGCGCTTCCCTGCCTCTTGTCTGCTCTATGCCAGCGACTTTCCTCACGAGCGCTCGCTGGAGCTCTACCGCCACGACCTCGAGGAGCTTCAAGAGCGCGAGGACCTCCCGGCCGGGGTGGTGCGCCAGATGTTGTGGGACAACCCGCGCCGCTTTTATCGGCTCCAGGACTAGTGAACTCATTGCGGGAGGGATTTAGCGATGGTGATTGACGTCCACGCCCATTATTATCCCAGGGCCTACGTGGAGCGGATCGGCCGCCCGGAATTGCCGGTACCGGCGTCCGCGCCCCTGGGCGAGCAGGGGATGGCCGAGCGGCTTCAGCTGATGGACCGGGTGGGGATCGACGCCCAGGTGCTCTCGGTCTCCCAAGCCCAGCCGTATCTCGCCGAGTCCTCGGACGCCCAAGAGGCCGCGGTGCTGGGCAACGACCTATTCTGCGAAGTCGCTCGCCAACATCGCGGGCGCTTTTACGTGTTTGCGGCCCTGCCGCTGCCACACGTGGAGGCGGCGCTGGCGGAAATCGAGCGGGCATTTACCCAACCCGAGGTGGTGGGAGTGACCATCGGCTGCAGCATCGGCACCTACCAGATCGACGACCCGCGCTTCGAGCCGGTCTGGCAGGCGCTCAACGCGCGAAAGACCACCGTCTTTTTGCACCCGATGGGCCACGAAAACCTGCCCTGGCTGGCCGACTATAACCTGGCCTGGCAGGTGGGGGCGCCGTTTGAGGACACGGTGGCGGCGTTGCGCCTGGTGGCCTCGGGGATCGTCCGCCGCTATCCGGAGATCCGGTTCATCGTGCCTCACCTGGGCGGGACCATCCCCTTTTTGTGGGAGCGAATCTTGGGCCAATCGCGGTCGCCGTCGGTGGCCGAAGACCTCAAGCGCCTTTACTACGACACCGTCTCCCGCTCGGTGCGCTCCGCCACCTGCGCCTGCCAGACCCTGGGCGCCGACCGCCTGCTGTTTGGGACCGACTACCCCTACTGCAACGAAGCTGCTTTTGAGCGCCACTATCAGTTCTTGGATGAGCTTGGGCTGGACCAAGCCACGGTTCGGCAAATCCGGGGAGATTTGGCGGCGAGAATCTTGGGGATTGCCCGCTGATCCCGAAGCAACACCCGGTTCCGCAAGGCGGCGCCACCCACTCGGGGGCGCCGCTGTTGGGGTCACGAGAGCAACGACTGACTGGCCTCGGCTTCGGGGGAGACGTAGTGAAGGTCGGTTCCGGCTTCCTCTACGCTGAGGTTGGCCGTCTCTTCCCCGAAGAAGAGCAGTGGCGCCACCAAGATTAACATCGCCACCGCCAGGATGATGAACGTGGTTTCGACGTGCAGGGTGGCCAACATGGTGGGGATGAAGTAGACCAAGACCACCCCGGTGAGAAAGCGGCTGACCAGCTCCCCGGTGGCCACCCCGGTGCCGCGAAGGCGGGTCGGGTACTGTTCGGAGACGTAGATCTTAGGAATCGAGAACCCGCCCAGCCCGAAAAAGGCGGTGACTCCGGCGGCAAAGGCGACCAGTCCCACCGGAAGCTTGCCGCCCATCACCAACAGCCCCACGGCGGCGATCACCATGTAGAGGGTGTGCACCCAGCGCCGGCCGTAGCGGTCGCCCAAAAACCCTTGCAGAAGTGCCCCGAAGCCGGCGATGAACATCATCGACGCGGTAAACAACAAGGCGTTGTTGGCCTTGGCCCCCATCAAGGTAAAGAT
>JAIMAE010000282.1 GCA_023512105.1 Bacillota bacterium
CAACAGCTTGGGTATCTTGACTTCATCCGCAGCCTGCTCGGAGCGCCGGTCTCTCATGGATTAGATATAGGGCTTTAAAAGGAGCGAGGTTCGATGTCCTTTCTCATGTTGAACATCGCCGGTCGGGGGCTGGCAGCCCAACAGCTGGCGCTGGAGGTCACCAGCAACAACCTGACCAACGCCACCACCCCGGGGTACCATCGAGAGACGGCCGTCCTCACCGAAGCCCCTCCCCTCTCCACCCAGCCAGGGGGGCAACTGGGAGAAGGGGTGGATGTGGTCACGGTCCAGCGGGCCTCCAACGCCTACCTCTCGCACAGCCTGCGCACCCAATACGGTCTGAGTGGGTACTGGCAACAGATGCAACAGGTGCTAAACCAGATTCAGCCGGCGTTTCAAGAGCCCTCTACCGCAGGATTGGAAGAGGCCTTAAACAACTTTTACGCCACCTACAACCAACTGGCCCAAGATCCCGCTAATCCGGCCAATCAAACCGCGGTCCTGCAACAAGGCCAGGTGGTGGCGGAGACGTTCAACCAGATTGCCACCCAGGTTGCCAACGCCCAGCAGCAGCTCTCCCAAGTGGTGGTCTCCGACATCAGTCAGATCAACTCGCTGGCCCAGCAAATCGCCCAGTTAAATGCTCAGATCAACGTGGTGGTGGGATCCGGCCAAGCCCCCAATGACCTGGAAAACCAGCGCAGCGCCTACCTCGACCAACTCGCCAAGTTAGTCAACGTCAACTACACGCTGGACTCCAACGGCGAGATCAACGTCTATGTCGGCGGCCACACCCTGGTGGCCGGAAGCCAGGCCACGCAAATGACCGAGGACCCAAGCTCACCCAGTCTCCCTCAGCCGGCTTGGGTGCTCAACGCCGCCACCACTCCTCCCACCACCATCTCTGCGCTCCAGGACCTCGCCAGCGGGGATCTCAAGGCCGCGCTCGACGCGCGGGACCAGTATCTGGCCGGGTACCTCTCCCAGCTCAACAGCCTCGCTCAATCGCTGGCCAACCTCGTCAACAGCCAATCGGCCAACACCCCAGGCCTGTTTAGCTCCAACGGCTCGTCCTACAACCCGTCGGGGATCACCGCCCAGGACCTGTTCTTCGTGCCCAATCCGCCAACTTCGGTCAATGGGTCCACGCCATACCAGGGGCAAAACGCGGGGATTAACCAGCTGTACCAGGACCTAGTGAACGGCACCGGGGGGCCCACCCTGGTGCAGCTTTACACCAAACTGGTGAACCAGGTGGGTAGCGACGGTCAAAACGCCCAGGACCAGGCCAACGCCGCCCAGGCCACCGAGCAAAATCTCAACAGCGCCTTACAGTCGCAGGTGGGGGTCGACGTGAACCAAGAGTCGGCCAACATCATTCAAGAGCAGCAGAGCTACGCCGCTGCCGCCCAGATCGTGGTGGTGGAGCAGCAGACCATGAACAGCCTGCTTCAGGCCATTGCCTAAGCGAAGGGGGAAATTGCTCGATGCAGATTACGCCCAACATCTTAGTCAACACCTTCGTGCAAAACGTCAACGACATTCAACAGCAGCTGGTCAAATTAGAAGAGCAATCCAGCTCGGGCAGCAAGTATCAGTACCCTTCCGACAACCCTGGCGCCATCGCCGAGACGATGGACCTCAACAGCGTGGGGGGATTGATTCAAAACTGGCAAAACAGCGCCAGTCAGGCCCAGGACTGGCTCAACACCGGGGCCAGCGTCCTGCAGCAAGTCAGCACCCTGTGGCAAGATGTCTACAGCAAGGCGGTGGAGGCTCAGAACAGCACGCTATCGGCCAGCGACCGCCAGGCCATCGTGGATCAGTTGACCCAGGACCAGACCACGCTCACCCAGCTGCTCTCCACCACCTTCATCGACCAGCCGCTGTTCGACTTCAACCCCAGCGCGCCGCTCGGCCCCAATCCAACCAACCAGCCCATCGTCTTTCAGATCGGCCCCAACGCCACGGTGACCGTGAACACGCTCGACCCCTCGTTAAACCAGGCCAACCCCACCGTGCCCCTGGACTCCCAGCTGCAGACCGACTTGTCCAATCTGATTAGTACCCTGTCGTCACCGAGCTTCAGCCCGTCCAGCGTAAACCTCACGATTTTGCAGCAAGACCTCTCCAGCATCTCCGACGCCCAGTCGGTCATTGGGGGCCGCCTCTCTCGAGT
>JAIMAE010000283.1 GCA_023512105.1 Bacillota bacterium
GGACCTTGCGTTTGCCGTGGCTGATGCTGGCCGCGGTGGCGGTGCAGGCCGCGCTCTACCTCCCCCACCTACCTCCCTGGGTGACCGTCGGGATTGGCGGGGGCGCCCTCCGTTGGCCGAAGATCTGGGTGGCCCTGCTCCCCTGTTCGGCCGCCGCGCTCTGGTTGCTCTTGGCCGCGGCGGCCGAAACCCTCTGGTTTCGCGCCGTCAAGGACCGGGCGGCGCGGCTTCTGATCCTGGCCTGGTCATCGGTGCTCAGCGCCGCCGGCACCGGAGTATTTCTGGTGGTCAACTGGTACTGGTTTACGCCCTATCTGGCCCCGAGACAGGTGGTAAACCTTGACCTCGCGTGGCTTGGGGCCTTCTTGGCCCTGCTGGCCTTCAGTTTGGCCTGGCCCCGCCAGCCCCAGCCCGAGCCGGCGATGGCGGCGGTGATGGCCGCCTCCGCGGGCGTCCTGGCGGCGGCCTTCCTCCTTCCCCCCGGTTGGGTCCTGGCTCTGGCCATCTTCGTGCTCGGGCTGGCCTGGAGTCTAAGCGTGGGGCTTCGGATCTGACCGGCCCTTAGTAGGACGAGTAGAGGTGGTAGAGCGCCTCCACGTTGTCGACGTACTGTTGGGTGTACGGAAGCACCTGGTTGTGGTTGGCCTCCACCGCCCCCGGACCGGCGTTGTAGGCGGAGAGGGCCAGGGAGAGATTGCCGTTGAAAAGCTGCAGCATCTGATGAAGGTATAGACACCCCCCGAGCACGTTTTGCTCGGGATTGTACGGGTCAATGCCCAGCTCGGCCGCCGTCCCCGGTTCGAGCTGCATCAGCCCGATTGCGCCGGTGACGCTGCGAGCCGACTGGTTGCCTCCCGACTCCTCGGTGATCACCGCGATCACCAAAGCCGGCGGCAGTCCAAACTTGGCCGCGATCGGCTGCACCAGTGGCAGCATGGCGTCGTACAGCGCGCGGCGCGAGAGATAGCCTTGGTTGTATTGCCCCAGCAACGATTGCAGCTGGGCGGCGATCCGGTCGATCTCGCTGGAGAGTGCCGCCATCTGTTGCTGCAAAGCCTGTTGCTGCTGGCGAAGCTTGGCCATCAACGCGTTCTCCTGCGCCATCTGGGCCGAGGCGGCGGCCGCGGCTTGACTGGCCTGGGCTTCCAGCGCCACCGCGTGCTGCTGGGCGGCGGTGAGCGCGGCCTCTTCCTGGTTGAGCAGATTGGCGTGAGCCGCCAAGGACTGGCGAGTGATGTTGAGGCTTTGCTCCTGCTTGGCCAAAGCCGCCTTCTCGGCCTGCTCGGCCTGCTCTTGTTGGTGGATCTGGTCCACCTCGCGGGCGGCCGCGGCCGCGATCTGCCCGAACACCATCACCCGACTGATGAAATCGGAAAACGAGTGAGCGCCCAACAAGACGTCGACGTAGCCAAGCGTCCCCCGCTCCTCGATCAGCCGCAGCTGTCCGGAGAGCAACCCCGTCTCATACTGCAGTTTTTGTTGAGTCTGCGCGATCTGGGCCTCGGTGCGCTGATACTGGGCGGTGGTGGTTTGAATCTGGGACTCCAAGGCGTGCATCTGGGCCTGGTTCTGCGCGATCAGGGATTGCACCTGGCTGATCTGGGCCTGAGTCGACTTTAGCTGGGCTTGGGCGCTTCCCACCGTGGCCTCGGCATTCTGCCACGATTGGTGCAGCTGCGAGAGCTCGGCCAGGATGGCGTTGATGTTGGCCTGGCTCTGCTGGTAGGCGTTTTGGACCTGGTTCAGTTGGGCCTGGGCCTGAGCCTCCTCCTGTTGCAACTCGCTGATGCTGGCCGCACCGGCAAAGGCCTGAAGCGAGAGGATGGTCGCTCCCGCCAGCGCCATCGCCGCCCACCACCGCCGACCAAACACGCGGATCCCTCCCCACCGCCTCGAACCTAGGCGCGCTCTCTGACGTCGTTCGTTGGGATGAAAGGGAATTCGACACGTTGTGGACAACTTCCTGCTGGACCGGGGAGAAGTTGGAGGGGTCTTGCTCCACTCACCGGCGCCTTGTTTTCCTGGCTACCGGCCCGGACCGAGAAGGTAGTCCCCCATCGCGGCCGGCAGTGGGAGCGCGGCGCATAGGGGGCGGAGTGGGCGAAGAGACTAGGGGATGATCCTCCAGTCTTCCACGGGAGGTTAGATGTCCCTGAACACCGACGTGGTGACC
>JAIMAE010000061.1 GCA_023512105.1 Bacillota bacterium
GGGCGCAAGGGCGGGCTCAAGGACGAAGAAGAGCGGTTTGGCCGCGATTGGGACGAGGAGGGGTTCGGCAGCAAGCGCAAGGCGCGCGCGCCCAAGGCGCACACCCGCCAGGAAGTCAGCATGCCGCCGGTGGCCCGCCACATCGTGATCAGCGGACCGATCGTGGTCAAGGACTTGGCCGACCAGCTGGGGGTCAAGGCCACGGAGCTGATTAAGCGTCTGATTGCTTTAGGCGTCATGGCCGGAGTGAACCAGGAGCTCGACCGGGAGACTGCCGCCATCGTGGCCCAGGAACTGGGGGCGACGGTGGAGGAACGGGCCAGCTTGGAAGAGCAGCATGAACAGCTGCTGCAAGGGGAAGAGGATCGTCCCGAGGACTTGGTTCCTCGTCCGCCGATCGTCACCGTGATGGGCCATGTGGACCACGGAAAGACCTCGCTCTTGGACCGCATCCGCTCTACGCGGGTGACGGCCTCCGAAGCCGGGGGGATTACCCAGCACATCGGGGCCTCGGTGATTCACTACCGAGACCGCCAAGTGGTCTTCTTGGACACGCCGGGCCATGAGGCGTTTACCTCGATGCGGGCCCGGGGTGCTCAGGTCACCGACATCGCGGTGCTGGTGGTGGCGGCGGACGACGGGGTGATGCCCCAGACCTTGGAGGCGATCAACCACGCCAAGGCCGCCGGAGTGCCGGTGGTGGTGGCGATCAACAAAATCGACCTGCCTGACGCCAACCCGGACCGGGTGAAGAGCGACTTGGCCCAGCACGGGTTGGTCGCCGAGGATTGGGGCGGCGATGTGTTGATGGTTCCGGTTTCGGCGCGCACCGGCGAGGGGGTCGGCGACCTGTTGGAGGCCATTATTCTGCAGGCCGACCTGCTCGAGCTGAAGGCCAATCCCAACCGAGCCGCCCAAGGGGTGGTGATCGAGGCCAAGCTCGACAAAGGTCGTGGCCCGGTGGCTACGGTGTTGGTCAAGCGGGGAACGCTTCGGGTCGGCGACATCTTCGTCTCCGGGACCACCTACGGTCGGGTGCGCGCCTTGATCAACGACCGCGGGCAGCGGGTGCGCGAGGCGGGCCCGTCGATGCCGGTGGAGGTGTTGGGCTTCAGCCAGCTTCCGGAGGCCGGCGACGACTTCGTGATCTTGGGCGACGAGCGGCAAGCCAAAGAAGTGGCCGACCTGCGCGCCCAGCGCAAGCAGGCCTCCTCGGGCGAGGTGGCCCGGGGAGTCAGCCTGGAGGAGTTCTACCAGCGCCTGAAGGACGAGCAGGTCCGCGACCTCAACCTGGTGATCAAGGCCGACGTGCACGGTTCGGCCGAGGCGTTGGCCCAGTCTTTGGGCAAGCTGTCCAATGAGGAAGTGCGCGTCCGGGTCTTGCACGTCGGGGTGGGCTCGATCACCGAGACCGACGTCATGTTGGCGCAAGCTTCCGGAGCCATCATCATCGGCTTCGGGGTGGGGATGGAGGCCAAGGCGCGGCAGTTGGCCGAACACGAGCGGGTGGATGTCCGCACCTACCGCGTGATCTACGAGGTCATCGAAGACGTCGAGCGCGCCCTCAAAGGGATGCTGGCTCCCAAGTATCAAGAGTTGATCTTGGGGCGCGCCGAGGTGCGAGAGGTCTTCCGGGTACCCAAGGTCGGCGCGGTGGGCGGGTGCTACGTCACCGATGGCAAGGTCATGCGCAACGGCAAGGTGCGCGTGCTCCGCGATGGGGTGGTCATTCACGAGGGCCCGATTGCCTCGTTGCGGCGATTTAAGGACGACGTCCGCGAAGTGGCGGCCGGCTATGAATGCGGGATTGGCCTGGAGAAGTTCAACGACATCAAGGTCGGCGACGTGCTCGAGGTCTTTACCCAGGAAGAAGTCAAGGCCAGTTAAACCATTTCGGGAGCGCAGCCATGGCACGGTGAACGGACGAAAGGAGGAGCGGGAAGCCCCCGGTCGGGCGAAGCTCGCCCTGGGGGCGGCTCCCGCGGACGGCGATGAATCAAGCTCGCGCCGATCGGATCGCCCGAGAGATGCAGGAGGAGCTCGGGGCGATGTTGCAGCGGGAAGTCAAGGACCCGCGGATCGGATTTGTCAGCGTGACGCGGGTACAACTGAGCCGTGACCTCAGCGTGGCCAAAGTTTACGTCAGCATCTTCGGCGATGACGCGGCGGTGGCACAAAGTTTAGCCGGCTTGGAGAGCGCGGCCGCCTTTCTGCGGGGCGAAGTCGCCCGCCGACTGGGCCTGCGCCTGGCTCCGCAGCTGGAGTTTCACCCCGATCCGTCCATCGCCGAGAGCGTTCGCCTGCATCAGATCATGAAGAACCTCCCTCCTCCGGCTCCGCCTAGCGAGGAGGAGTCGGATTGAGCACCGGAGGGGCGATGCGGGCGCCGTCCGGCCTTTTGGTGGTGTGGAAACCGAAAGGCATGACCTCCCACGACGTGGTGGCGGCCGTGCGGCGCTTGACTGGCATTCGCCAAGTGGGTCACGGGGGGACGCTGGATCCTGGGGCGGAGGGGATCCTGCCGATCGCGGTGGGGGCGTCGACGCGCCTGATAAGCTGGCTGCGGCTCGACCCCAAACGATACCAAGGGACGGCCGTGGTGGGGGTGTTGACGGCGACCGGGGATGCCGAAGGCGCCGCCGTCGGCTGGTCTGGTCCGCCTTGGCCCCGGTCGGCGGATTGGCAGGCGGCGGCCCGCTGGTTGGAGGGGGAGCGCCTGCAGATCCCCCCGCGGGTCTCGGCGATTAAACAAAAAGGGGTGCCCCAATACGTCTTGGTGCGGCGCGGGCAGGCGGTGGTCCCGCCGGTGCGCAAGGTACAGGTCGACCGACTGAGGGTGGTTGACGTGCTAAGCCCGCATCGCTTTCGCTTTGAGACCACCGTAGGCAGTGGGACCTATGTGCGCGCCTTGGTGCGGGATTGGGGTTTCCTGTTGGGGCAGGCGGCCCACGTGGAGCACTTGTCCCGAGTGGGGGTGGGGCCCTGGGGGCCTGAGGACGCGGTGAAACTCGAGGCCCTGTTGGACTTGGGAGCGCGGTGGCGTGACGCCTTGCGCAAGCCGGGCCCGGCCCTGGCGATTCCGGTGGTGGAAGTCTCTGCCCGCCGGGTGTGGGAGATTCGCCATGGACACATCGGGCCGTGGGCGGAGCTGTGGGGGCGCCGAGGGGTGGTGGCGCTTGGCTTCCGCGGCGAGGTGCTGGCGGTGGCCGAGGGCCCTCCGTGGCGCTACCGGGCCGTGTTATGGGCGGCCGAGGCCTCCGGTTCCTAAGGGTGCGACCGACCGAGTTGTCGCGACAGAGAGGGGGAGCTGCATGCAGTTTTGGTCGGCCCAGGTGCGACCGGATCGCCGGCCGGTGGTCACGGTGGGAACCTTCGACGGGGTACACCTCGGGCATCAGCGGCTGATCGCTGCTGCCCGGACCATGTCCGAGGAGCTGGGGGCGGCCTTGGTGGTGGTCACCTTTGACCGCCATCCCTTGACGGTGTTGCACCCGGCTCGAGCGCCGCGGATTTTGACCCCCTTGTCGGTCAAGTTGGAGTATTTGGCGGCCCTGGACGTGCCGTGGGTGCGGGTTCTGCCCTTCACCCCCAGCTTGGCCCAGCTCAGCCCGGAGGGGTTTTTAGAGCAAGAGCTGGGGCAAGCGATGGAGGTGGTCGGGGTGACCATCGGCTACAACTTCACCTTCGGGGCGGGGGCCAAAGGCACCGCCGCCACCCTGCGCCAATGGGGAGCTCAGCGGGGAATACCGGTGAACGTCTTGGACCCGGTGCGCAGCGACGACCACCACGTGGTTTCCAGTTCGGCGATCCGGCGGCTCATCGAGGGGGGAGACCTGGCCGCCGCCAACCGGGCGCTGGGTCACTGCTATACGGTGGTGGCCACCGTCGAGCGCGGAATGGGAAGGGGGCGGCAGATCGGGGTGCCGACGGCTAACCTGGCCCCGGATCCAGACCAGGTGATGCCGCCCTTTGGGGTCTACGTGGGTTGGGCGCGCTGTCCGGAGTGGCCGCGCGCGGTGGGAGCGATCGCCAACTGGGGGATCCGTCCCACCTTTGGCGACGCCCCCCGTCCGCTGCTGGAGGTGCACCTCTTGGAGGAGGCGGGCTATCAATTGCTGGGGCGCCCGCTGGGGTTCGGGTTTTGGCAACGGCTGCGGGAGGAGCGTCGGTTTGCCTCGGTGGAGGAGCTGGTCGAGCAGATTCGGCACGACTTAAAGCGCGCTCGCGAGCAGGTGGCCAGCCAGTCCGCCCCGGCTGTGGTCGTTGCTCCCCCGGAAAATCGTGTGGTACAATAAATTGGTATGGCCGTCGACGGCAGGCCGTGCGGCGGCTGAGATAGCATCGGAGGAAGAGAGGCGGAGTATGGCCCTGGAACCAGAGAAGAAGCAGGCCATCATTGCGGTCCATCGACTGCATGAATCGGACACGGGGTCTCCGGAAGTGCAGATTGCGCTCCTCACCGAGCGGATCGCGCAACTCAACGAGCACCTGAAGATCCACAAAAAGGACCATCACTCGCGGCGCGGTTTGCTCAAGATGGTAGGCCACCGACGCGCTTTGCTCAACTACCTGCGCCGGCAGGATCCCGCGCGGTATCAGGCGGTCGTGGAACGCTTGGGATTGCGCCGGTAGAGCGGGGAAATGCCCGCTCTTTTTGCTTGCTCGATCATCTCACTTGACCAAACGCGCAAGGGATGAATGGGAGGAAACCAATGACGGTACATACCACCGAGATCTTGGTCGGAGGGCGTACCATGACGCTGGAGACCGGGCGCATCGCCCGGCAGTCCAATGGAGCCGTGCTGGTCAGGTATGGGGATACAGTGGTGCTGGTGACGGCCAACGCCTCAAAAGCCCCCCGCGAGGGGGTGGACTTTTTTCCGCTGACGGTGGATTGGGAAGAACGGCTGTACGCGGTGGGCAAGATCCCAGGAGGGTTTATCAAGCGCGAGGGACGGCCGACCGAAAATGCCATCTTGGCTGCCCGATTGACCGACCGCCCGATTCGCCCCCTGTTTCCCGAGGGGTTCCGCAACGACGTTCACGTGGTGGCGACGATTCTCTCCGTCGATTACGACCATTCGCCCGAGATCTGCGGGATGATTGGAGCCTCGGCGGCCTTGTCGATCTCTGACATCCCCTTTGAGGGGCCGATCGGGGCGGTGGAAGTCGGGCTGATCAACGGGGAGTACATCATCAACCCCACCTCCGCCCAGTCGCAACAAAGCGAACTGCACCTGGTGGTGGCGGGCACCGAGGACGCCATCCTGATGATTGAGGCGGGCGCCAACATCGTTCCCGAGGAGCAGATCTTAGAGGCCATTTATTTCGGCCACGAGGAATGCAAGCGCATCATCGCCGGGATCCGCGAGTTCCAGGCCAAGGCGGGAAAGCCCAAGGGCGACTACCCCCGGTTTGGCCCCGACCCGGAACTGCTTGCGCGCATTCGCGAGCGGGCCTACGACCGGCTGTTTTCGGCCATTCGCTCCGCGGACAAGTTGGAGCGGGAGGCGGCGGTGGAGGCGGTGCAGGCCGAGGTGGCGCAAGAGCTGCTGGCAGAGTTCCCAGAGCAGGAGAAGGCGATCCAGCTCGGGCTGAAGACGGTGCTCAAAGAGGTCTTGCGCCATCTGATCATCCACCATCGGATTCGGCCCGACGACCGCGGCTTCACCGAGATCCGACCGATCTCGATCGAGGTCGGAATCTTGCCGCGGGTCCATGGCACCGGACTGTTCACCCGCGGCCAGACGCAGGCCTTGACGGCGATGACCTTAGGGCCGCTCTCCGATCAACAGATGTTGGACGGGATCGGGGAAGAAGAGTCCAAGCGCTACATGCACCACTACAACTTTCCGCCTTTCGCCACCGGCGAGACCGGCCCGATGCGGGGACCCAACCGGCGGGCCATCGGCCACGGAGCGCTGGCTGGGCGGGCGCTGGAACCGGTCATTCCCCCGGAGTCGGAATTTCCCTACACGCTGCGGCTGGTCTCCGACATCATGGAGTCCAATGGGTCGAGCTCGATGGCTTCGGTCTGTGGCAGCACCCTGGCCTTGATGGACGGGGGGGTCCCGATCAAGGCCCCGGTGGCCGGCATCGCCATGGGGCTGGTCAAGAATGAGGAGGGCGTGGCCATCCTGACCGACATCCAGGGGCTGGAGGATGCCTTGGGGGACATGGACTTCAAGGTAGCTGGCACCCGCACCGGGGTCACCGCCATCCAGATGGACATTAAGATCAAGGGGCTGGACCGCGAAACCTTGGCCGCCGCCTTATATCAGGCCAGAGAGGCCCGCTTGCAGATCTTGGACATGATGGAGGCCGTCATTCCGGCGCCGCGCGAGCGACTTTCACCCCACGCGCCCCGGATCATCACCCTACAAATTGATCCGGATAAGATTCGCGACGTGATCGGTCCCGGGGGCAAGACCATCAACCGGATCATCGAGGCCACCAAGGTTGGCGACAAAAAGGTCGATATCGACATTCAGGACGATGGCACCATCTACATCGCCGCCATCAACGAGGAAGTGGGGGCCCAGGTGGTGCGGATGATCGAAGAGTTGACCCGGACGGTCGAGGCCGGACAAGTCTACACCGGTCGCGTGACCCGCATCACCAACTTCGGAGCCTTTGTGGAGATTTTGCCCGGCAAGGAAGGGCTGGTGCACATCTCCCAGTTGGCGCACGAACGGGTGAATCGGGTGGAGGATGTGGCGCGGGTCGGAGACATGCTGACGGTGAAGGTCACCGAGATCGACCACATGGGACGTATCAACTTGACCCACAAAGAGCTGATCCCGAAGCCGGAGCAGCCGCCGCGGCAGCCCCAACGAGGGCCGATGGGACCGCGCAAGATGCCGCGGGCGGCGGAAGGTCCACATCGGGGGCGGGCGAGCCGTTAACGGCCAACGCTTGCGAATAACTCGAGGGCCGACAGGTTGGTTTTCCCTCCCATCCCTCATGGTGGGTTGAACCCTCTGTTCAGCCCTTTCTTTTTTGTGTTCGGGGGATCCCAGGGGGGAAGGTCCGGCCATCGCCTTTCGAGAAATGGTCCAGGCGTGGTCACAGCCGGACGGAGCCGAGGGTAGGACCGCGCGGCAGAGTCGGTGGGGTTGAACTTTTCTTCTGCAGGCGGTCTGCGGTGTTCGATCCCGGTGCGCCCGAAAGCTCGGCCACCGGTGGCGCCGTGACCGGCGCAAGGCATCCTCCGTAAACGCTGCGATCTCCCGGCGGTTCCGCCTTCCCCACGCGGTCTGGCCCGGCCGCTCCCCTGGCGTGGCCGGATGCGTTCCCCAAGGTGCCCGCTCCCAGGTGCGGTCCTTCAGCGCCAACCTCAAGAGATTTCCTCCCCTCCGCGCCAGCCCGGAAAGGCCCAGGGCGCCAGCAGGGTTGTGAACGGCGTAAGGCGCCGGCCGCCTCCCAACCCGCCTTCTGGGTTGAGTTGGGATACTAAGTGGAGATGAGGCATAAGGCATGGTAGGGGAGGGGTGGACATGAGGGGGAGCCGATGGCTGTGGTGGGGGCTTGGACTGGTGGCGGTGGCCTTGCTGGTGGTGGGAGGAGTCAAGGCGGCTCAGGCCCCGCCTCCCCCGATCACCGGGGTGCAGACGGAAGAGAAGGTGATGGCCCTGAGCATCAACGTGGTCTGGGGTACGGATTACGTCCCGAGCCTGCTCAACATCCTACAACGCCACCACGCCACGGCCACGTTCATGCTGGGAGGCGCCTGGGCCCAGGCCCATCCCGACTTGGTGCGGGCCCTGGCCGCGGCCCACATGGAGCTGGGCAACCACGGCTACGGACATCGCCATTCGTCGCTGCTGGACTTGCGCCAAAACCTGTCCGAGATTGAGCGGACCAATCAGGTGGTGGCGGCGATCAGCGGCCAGACCCCCCGCCTTTTCGCTCCCCCTTACGGCGAGTACAACCCTACCGTCCTGCAGGCGGCGCATCAGCTTGGCATGCCGGTCATCCTGTGGACGCTGGACACCATCGACTGGCGCCCCTCTTCTTCTCCGGAGCAGATCGTGGCCCGCGTACTCCCCCGTGCCCGCCCGGGGGCGATCGTGCTCCTGCACCCCACCGACCGCACCGTGGAGGCGTTGCCCCAACTCCTCGACGGGTTACAACGCCAAGGCTACCGGCTGGTCACGGTCTCGGACCTGCTCCGCCTGGGGCCCCCCCGTCACGATTAAGCCACGTGCCCCCAAGCCCGCCCGTCGTCTCTTTTTTCTGCCCTCTGGCTATGGCACAATGGACAGAAAAACCGGAGGCGGGCGCTTATCGGTCAGCTAATCGTCTTGGGCAACGGGTTGCGGCTGGTCACGGAACGGCAGCCATCGGGCGGACCGGCGGCGGTGGCCCTCCTGGTGGCGGTGGGCTCGCGCCACGAGCTGCTCCCGGAGGATTGGGGGGCTGCCCATTTTCTGGAACACGCGCTGTTTAAAGGGGCGGGAGAGTATGACGGGCCGGCGTTAGCGGCCGCCATCGACGACTTGGGCGGAGAGGTCAACGCCTACACCACCCGAGATTACACCTGCTTTTACGCCAAAGTCCTACCCGAATACCTCGATGCCGCCTTTGACTTGTTGTACACCTTGGTGACGGCGCCGCGGCTGGAAGACTCCGACATCGCCAAAGAGCGCGAGGTGATCGCGGAGGAGCTGTTGGAAGCGGAAGACGACTTGGAAGACCGTTGCGACAACGCGTTTTTGGAGGCGTTATACCCAGTCCCCACGTTTACCCACGAAATCCTAGGAACGATGGAATCGGTGCGGGGATGGACCCGCCCACGCCTGGTGGCCTTCCATCGGCGGTGGTACCGACCTGAGCGCACGGTGGTGGCCATCGCCGGCGAAGGGGCTTTCGCCCAAGTCGAGCGGTTGGTCCGGCGATTTGGTTTGGGTGACCGGGCGTGGCCGCTTTGTCCTCCGCCCCTCCCGGTGGCTCCGCGGGAACGCCTGGTGCGGCTCGACCGCGACCAGGTGCACTGGATGGTCGGGGTGTCCACCGGGCCGACGCGGGACTGGAAGCGGGCCTTGGCCTTTGAGGTGGCGGCGGCCTTGATCGCCGGACAAAACTCTTCGCGGCTGTGGCAACGGCTCCGTGAGGAACACGGACTGGCCTACACGGTGCAAAGCGGGGCCAGCCTACACGCCGACCGGGGGGAGATGTCGCTTTACGCGGTGGTCAGTCCTAGCAAGCTGGAAGACGCCTTGCGCCTGACCGCTCAGGAGCTGCTCGCCCTGGCCCGCGGGGAGGTCCAGGCCGAGGCCGTACAGCGGGCCAAAGTGCAGTTGGAAGCCGCGGTGCGCTTCCAGTGGGAGACCTCTGACGGTCGCATGTTGCACCTGGGGCGCTACGTTCTGGAGGGACAGCGACCGCCCACGTTGGAGGAGTTGGTGCATCGCATTCGCACCCTCAGCCGCGAGGAGGTGGCGACCTGCTTGGCAGAGGCTTGGGGGGATCCCCAGCGCTGGGCGCTGGCCGCGGTCGGACCGTTGCCCCGGCGCTGGTCCTCGGTCAAAGCCCGGGTTCTGGCGGGCCTGGTCTAGAGGCATAGGCTCGCGTGGGGCGCCATAGGAATCCAAGCAGGCGGAGGGGCGGTCGGCCTGATTCGCGGGGAGAAGGAGGCATGGGGGCGATGCGGTTTTCGCAACTGGCCAATAAGGAAATCATCAACCTTTTGACGGGGGCCCGACTGGGAGTGGTGGGGGACAGCGATTTGGTGGTCGACCCACACACCGGCCAGATTGAAAAGCTGATTTTGCCGCAGCGCGGTCGGCTCGGCCGGCCTACTGGGATCACCGAGATCGCCTGGTCGGCGGTGCGCCGGGTGGGGCCCGAGGTCCTGATCGTAGAGTTGGGCGACCCGCACGGGCAGTCTGGGTGAAATCCCCGCCGGCGAGCCATACTACCCTCACGAGACCGAGACGGTGGAGTGAGGAGGGGCAGGCAATGCCGGTGGCGCAACGAATCGAGCAGATGCCGGCTTATGTTTTTGCGGAGTTGGCAGATGCCAAGGCGCGCATCGAAGCGACCGGCCATCGCGTGATTGACCTCGGGGCTTCCGACCCGGATTGGCCGCCCCACCCGTCGGTGGTGGCGGCCTTGGCCTTTGCCCAAGAGGCCCACGCACACCGATATCCTCCGTATCGCGGCTGGCGCCCGCTTCGGGAAGCGGTGGCCAAATGGTACCACAGGCGATTTGGCGTGCAGCTCGACCCCGACCGCGAGGTGCTGATCACCAACGGCAGCAAAGTCGCCTTGGTTCACCTGGCCTTGGCGGTGGTCGATCCCGGCGGGCTGGTGATCGTTCCCGACCCGGGTTATCCGGCCTATCGCATGCCGGGATACCTGTTTGGCTATTCCCTGCGCACCTTGGAGCTGGACCCCCGCCGCGGCTTCCTGCCTGACTTTCACCAGGTCAAGGCGAATGACTGGGAGCGGGCCCAGCTGATCTACCTCAATTACCCCAACAATCCCACCGGAGCCATCGCCCCCTTACAGTTTTGGGAACAAGCGGTGGAATGGGCCCGACGCTGGGACGTGGTCATCTGCTCGGACTTGGCCTATGTGGACATGGTCTGGGACGGGCGGGCGACCAGCGTGTTGGAGGTGCCTGCGGCCAAAGAATGCGCGGTGGAAAGTCTGACCTTTTCCAAGAGTTACAGCATGCAGGGCTGGCGGCTGGGGGCGGTGGTGGGCAACGCCGAGGTGATCGAAGCCCTATACAAGGTGGAAAGCCAGGTCAATGCCGGCGTCTTCTTGCCGATTCAGCGCGCGGGCGTGGTGGCCTTGGAGCTCGGGCCTCAAGAGGAGGCGTTGGCCGCCTATCGGGCGCGTCGCCAATGGATGGCCGAGGCCTTGGAGGCCTTGGGTTTTGCCTTTACCCCGCCGCCCGCTACCCTCTACTTTTGGCTTCCCTTACCCGGGGGGCTTGACGGCAAGGAATACGCGCAACAACTGTTGCGCCGCGCACATCTGCTGGTGACCCCGGGCGAGGCGTTTGGGGAGGCCGGGCGCCACTTTGTGCGGGTCAGCTTGACCAGGCCACAGTCGGAACTGGAGCGGGCGGTGGCGGCATGGAAAGAGGCCTTGCCGCTTCTGGTTGCCCCCTGAGCACCCATCTCCTTCCTGGCCCGTATACTGCTACTGCCCGTCGTTCTTTACCTGTGTAGGCACCGGTCCACCGGTCCGGAGGCCTCCAGGCGGTTGGCCAGCGGCGGGCAAACGGGGTCTAACCGGGAGGCAAACGGTGGGAACCATTATCGTGGTTGGCACAGGTAGCCGCGAGGCGGCCTTGCGGGAAGGGCTGATCAGGGCCGGCCATCAGGTGTGGTCTTGGAATGAAGCGGCCTCGACACCGCCATCCCGCTGGCCGAAGGGCGGTTGGATCATTGCTCCCTTGGCCACCGTCGACGAGCACGGAAACCTTCCCGAGCTTGGCATTCGGCATGCCTTGAGCCCCGAGGCGCTAGGCCGCTTGGGACCCGGAGGGGTACTGGCCGCCGGTCGGATTGCCCCGCCGGTTCAGGGTTGGGCGGAGGAGGCTCGGGTCGAAGTCATCGCCCTGGCAGAACTTGAGGTGTTCCGCTGGCTTAATGCCGTGCCGACGGCGGAAGGGGCGATCCGGGAGGCGATGGGACTGGACCAGTTGCCGTTGACGGGACGCATGACGGCGGTGATGGGGTTCGGGCATGTGGGCAGCGTGCTCGCACTCCGGTTGAAGGCCTACGGCTGCGGGGTTCGCGTCCTCGATGCCCGTTCCTCCGCCCGTGCCTGCGCCGAAGCGATGGGCCTGGAGGCGCGCCCCTTGGCTCCACGTCACCTAATGGGATGTGAGCTGGTCTTTAATACCATTCCGGTGGCCGTGGTTGACGAGAGTTGGGTAGAGCAACTGACCAGCGCCTGGTTTTTGGAACTGGCCTCCGCGCCGGGGGCCGTGCCGCCCACTTTGCGAGACCGGTTGCACTATCGAGCCCTCCCTGGCCTACCGGGGACTTTGGCCCCTCGAAGGGCGGCGGAGATCATCTGGCGCAGCATCCTGACCGCGTTGGCCGAGCGGGGCGTAGAAGGTCTTCCGTTGCCTGAACTCCCCTTCGGCAAGGTCGCCGAAGGAGCTTGAGGTGGTGGACTGCAGTAGGATCAACAGCACGGTGAGGGAGGACGCCATGAAACGCTTGGAAGGGGTGCGAATCGGATTGGCCATGGCCGCGTCGCACTGCAACATGGCCCGGGCGTTGGAAGCGGTGCAGGCGCTGGTCCAGGAAGGGGCTACGGTGAGCCCGATTCTGTCTGCCAATCTACTTCGGGAAACGACGCGCTTTGGGGGACCAGAGGATTGGATTGCCCAAGTGACCCGCATTACCGGCCGCGAACTGATCACCTCGATTCCGGAAGTGGAGCCGAGTGGGCCCCAGCATTGGTTTGACGTGGTGCTGGTGATGCCGTGCACCGGGAACACCTTGGCCAAAATCGCCAACGCGATCAACGACTCGCCGGTTACCATGGCCGTCAAAGCGCAGCTGCGCAACGGACGGCCGGTGGTGCTTTCGATAACCTCCAATGACCTGTTAGGGTTAAATGCCGTCAATCTAGGGCGCCTGTTGGCGGTTCGCAACATCTACTTCGTGCCCTTTGGGCAAGACGACCCGGTCCGCAAGCCGCGTTCGTTAGACGCGCACATGGAGCTGGTGGTGCCGACCATCGAGGCGGCTTTGCGGGGCGAGCAGGTGCAGCCACTGTTGGTGGCGTGGGGCTAGCAGAGTCCCAAAACCGGCTGCAGCGCGCAGTCGCAGGGAGGGATGGCGGATGGGGATTGTCGTCCAAAAATTCGGCGGAACCTCCGTTCGGACTTCGGCTGCCCGGGACAAGGTCTGCGATTGGGTGGAGGGGGCAATCGCCGCCGGGGAAACCCCGGTGGTGGTAGTGTCGGCGATGGGTCGGCGAGGGGACCCATACGCCACCGATACACTATTAGCCATGTTGGAGGAAGCTGGTCCCCTTGACCCAGAAGATCGCGACCTGTACCTGGCCTGCGGCGAAATCTTAGCCGCCGGGGTGGTCGCTGGGCACTTGGCCCGCCGCGGACTGAAGCCGCGCATCTTCACCGGAGGGCGGGCGGGCATCATCACCGACGACCGGTTTGGGGATGCCCGCATCATCTCTTTGGAGGCGGAGCGGCTAGAACGCGCGCTGGGCACGGGATGGGTTCCGGTGGTGGCCGGGTTTCAGGGGGTCACCCGCGATGGCCGGGTGACCACTTTAGGAAGAGGCGGCAGCGACACCACCGCAGTGGCCTTGGGAGCGGCCTTGAAGGCGGAGCGGGTGGACATTTTTACCGACGTCGACGGCATCAAGACGGCGGATCCCCGACTGGTTCCCGAGGCTCGCACCATCGCCCAGATGGATTATGAAGAGGTCTTCCAGCTGGCCCACTTGGGGGCGCGAGTGATTCATCCCCGCGCCGTCGAGCTCGGCCGCCAGTTCGGGGTGGTCATCCGGGTGCGCTCCACCTTCAGCCAGGCCGACGGCACCTGGATCGTGTCGGGGCCGCCCCATTGGGACCCTTGGGGCCACCGGCGCCCCGAGCGCGCGGTGACCGGGATCACCCATCTGGACGGCTTGGCCCAGGTGGAGGTCACCCCGGGCGAGCAGGCTTCAACCTATTGGGCTTTGGAGCTGTTTCAAACCCTGGGGCGCGAGGAGATCTCGGTCGACCTGATCAACGTCTTTCCCGACCGCACCTATTTCTGCGTCCCGGACGGGGTGGCCGCGGCCACCGAAGCGGTGGCGACCCGGCTGGGGCATCGCTGCCGGGTCTGGCGGGGCAAAGCCAAGGTGTCGATCATCGGGTCGGCCATTCAGGGCCTCCCCGGGGTGATGGGAACCGTGATGCAGGCCTTGGCGGAGGCCGGGGTCGAGGTACTGCAGTCCTCAGATTCCCATTCCACGATTTCGGTCCTGGTCAACCGCGACGCCGTCCAACCAGCAGTCAGCGCCTTACACCGCCAATTTGGCCTGGGCAAGGGAGGCGAGTGCGAGCAGGGACCAATGGTAGAAGCTGCCCCGCCGGCGCCCTCCGCCCCGTAAGCTTGCCCTCTTCCCTACCGGTTGCATCTGGCCTCGCCGGCCGCGTATAATACGGCTAGATGACTGATTTGCTCGGCGGTAAAACCACAGGCTTCTTCAGATCTTCGCGGGAACGGGCGGGAAGGCGAAGACCTCAAGAAGTATCTTGACGTGTGCCCCTGGCAAAAGGCCTCTTGCCAGGGGCCTTTCGCAGTGTTTTCTACGCCGGCTATAGGAGGTGGCAATTCTGGCCAAAGGTGGAGGAGGTAAGCTCCAGTTTGTGCCCTTGGGTGGGCTAGGCGAAATTGGCAAAAACATGGCGGCCCTGGTGCATGGGCACGACATGGTGCTGATTGATTGCGGATTGGCTTTTCCAGAAGAGGACATGCCGGGCATCGACTTGGTCTTGCCCGACATCAGCTATGTGCTGGAAAACCGCGACAAGGTGCGCGGAATCGTGTTGACCCATGGTCACGAAGACCACATCGGTGCCCTGCCTTACGTGCTGCGGCAACTCAACGTTCCGGTCTACGGGGCCCGCCTGACCATGGGCATGGTGGAATTAAAGCTACAGGAGCACGGAGTCAGCCTCAACCCCAAGTCTCGGGCGGTGGAGGCCGGCGAGGTGATTCGCCTCGGCAGTTTCACGATCGAGTTTTTCCGGGTCAACCATTCGATTCCCGACGCCATGGGCCTTATCATTCGCAACCCGGTGGGCACGGTGGTCCACACCGGGGATTTTAAATTTGACCACACGCCGGTCGACGGCTTCGTGGCCGAGTTTCACAAGTTGGCCGCGGTAGGCCAGGAAGGCGTGCTGTTGTTGCTCTCTGACAGTACCAACGCCGAGCGCCCAGGCTACACGCCGTCGGAGAAGACCGTGGGACAGACCCTTGACCGCATCATTGGGGCAGCCGAAGGTCGGGTGCTGGTGGCGTCCTTCGCCTCCCAGATTCACCGGGTGCGCCAGGTGGTGGAATCGGCGGTTCGCCACGGGCGGCGGGTCACCGTGGTCGGGCGCAGCATGGAGAACGTGGTCCAGAAGGCGGTGGAGCTGGGGTACCTGACCTTTCCGGAAGGGACCTGGGTCGACGTCGACGAGATCGGTCGCCTGCCGGCCCACCAAGTGCTGGTGTTGACCACTGGTTCCCAGGGGGAGCCGATGTCGGCCTTGACGCGGATGTCAACCTCGGACCATAAGAAAGTCGAGATCCTTCCCGGAGATACCGTGATCATCTCGGCGACCGCCATTCCCGGCAACGAGCGTTACGTCGCGCGCACCGTGGACAATCTCTACCGGCGCGGGGCGCGGGTGTTTTACGGACCCCAGGCCGGCATTCACGTCTCCGGACACGGGTGCCAGGAAGAATTGAAGCTGATGCTGAACTTGGTCCGGCCCAAATTCTTTGTCCCGGTCCACGGGGAGTATCGCCATCTGGTTCACCACGCCCAGCTGGCCCGCGACGTGGGCATGGACCCCGCGCATATATTCGTGGGGGAGAACGGGGCGGTGTTTGAATTTACGCCTGACACCGGAGCCATCGTGGGCCAGGTCACGGCCGGACGGGTGCTGGTCGACGGCATGGGGGTCGGGGACGTCGGCAACATCGTCTTGCGCGACCGCAAGCAGCTGTCAAACGACGGGATTTTGATTGTGGTGGTGGGTATCGACGAGCAGACGGGGTTGATGGTCAGCGGCCCGGATATCGTCTCCCGCGGCTTTGTCTACGTGCGGGAGTCGGAGGCGTTGCTGGACGAAGCACGGCAACGGGTCAAATCGGCTCTGGCACAAATGGACGACAGCCACCTGACCGAATGGTCGGCGGTGAAATCGCAGGTGCGGGACACCTTGGGCCGGTTTCTCTGGGAGCGCACCAAGCGACGGCCGATGATTCTCCCCATCATCATGGAGGTTTAGCCCCGGAAGCTGGCGTGGGCTCAAGAGCGCTGCGAGGTGGATACCGGGACGATCTCGACCAACAGTTGGGTTTTCGGGCCGACCAAGAGCCCTCGCACCTGGACGCGGTAGAGTTGGTCGCCAATGGCGAGAACCCGCCCTTCAAACAGCCGATAGACCATGTCCAGCCGGAGGCCGCTCAAGGCCATCCCGAGAATGGCGTTGGTGTAAGGGCGCAGGGCGGCCTGGACCGCGTCCCGGTCCACCGGGCTTTTGAGCACCACCACGTCCACCGTCTGCACGTAGGTTTGGCGGCTGGCCAGCAAGTTGACCCGGCTTAACTCATCTTGCAATTTGTTCCACTCGTCCTGCCAATGTTGGGCCTGGCTTTGCCAATACCGGCTGGCGGCGGTCAGCTGTTCGACTTGATGGACGGTGCGGGCAAACATGGCACCGGCGCCGAGGGCGGCCCCGGCCAAGAATCCGGCCCACCAGCGCACCGCTTCCCGGGTCATGGAGACACCAGCCAATG
>JAIMAE010000284.1 GCA_023512105.1 Bacillota bacterium
ACGGCGCGAGGACTTGGAGCTGACCATCGAGCTCCGGCAAGCGGGGCAAGGAAAATTTGTTATTTTGTTACATGGAATCGGATCCGGTGCCGACTCTTTTGCCGAGTTGACTCAACACCTGGTCCCTCGGTTCTCGGTGCTGGTGTGGAACGCCCCGGGCTACGGGTTGAGCAGCGACCCCCCTAGGCCGCTGGAACCGGCCGAGTACGGTTGGGCGCTGGCTTCTGCCTTGCGGGCGGCGGGGGTCGAGCGCGCGGTGGTGGTGGGTCACTCCTTTGGCGCGGTGGTGGCCGCCGAGTTGGCCAAGCACGCTCCCGAGCTGGTGGCCGGGGTGGTGCTGGCCGACGCCAGCGTCGGTGATGGAGCAAAGCCTGCCCAGGAGCGGGAGCGGCGCTGGCGGGAGCGCTGTGAGGCCATCGCCCGCTTAGGGCCCGACGGCTTGGCGGAGCAGCGGGTACCCGAACTCCTGGCTCAGCCGGGGCCGACCACCGCCTATGCGCGGGCGATGGCGGTGATGCGGCAGGTGCGGGCGGCGGGGTACCAATCGGCGGCCTGGACCTTGCACCAAGCCGAGGAGATGCGCTTCTGGCTGCACTGGCGCAAGCCGGCCCTGCTGCTCTGGGGAGCGCAGGACCGGGTGACCACCCCCGAGCAGGCCCAAGCCTTGGCCCGGGCGATGCCCCAGGCTCGGTTGGTCTTGCTGCCGCAGGCCGGCCATCTTTCCTACCTCGAGGCTCTTGAGCCATTTGCCCGGGAGGTGGCCCAGTTTGCCGACGCGGTAGGGTAGAGACGGCTTCGATCCCAAGTGGCCGCCAAAACCTTCCAGGAATCGAGGGAACGAAAGGGGGGGATCCGGATTGGCGAGGACCGAAAAGGGCGGCGGGCGCGGAGAGGAAGCGCGGCGCAACGCCTACGTCTCCAACGCCTTGGTGAGGGGGCTTAACATCCTTCGGCTGTTTGGGCCTGAGCACGCGACGCTCTCCTTGGCCGACGTGGCGCGCCTGCTCGGTGAGACCCGCGCCTCCTGCTTCCGCTACCTCTACACCTTGCAACATCTGGGGTATCTGGAGCAGGATACTAAGACCAAGCGCTTTCAGCTTACCCCCAAGGTCATGGAGCTTGGCTTCGCCTATTTGAACAGCCAGCCTTTGATCGACGTGGCCCGCCCGGAAATGGAACGTCTGCGCGACCTGTCCCAGGCCTCCTGCCACCTCGGCGTGCTCGACGGAGCCGCCGTCGTCTACATCGCGCGGGTGCCGGCACACGGCGTGACCTCCATCCACATCGCGGTGGGAGCCCGGCTGCCGGTGTACGCCACCGCCATGGGGAAGGTCTTGCTGGCGTACCAGCCCAGGGAGCGGGTGGAATCGCTACTGGCCGCCCTTCCCTCCATGACCCGGTTTACCGAGACCACCGTGCGCGATGTCGAGACCTTGCGCCAAGAGCTGGAGGCGGTGCGGGAGCGGGGGTTTGCCTTCAGCGATGGGGAGTACGAGGCCGAGGTGCGCTCGGTGGCGGTGCCCATCTTCAACGCCGACGGGGTGGCGGAGGCGGCGATAAACCTGGCGGGATCCAAGACCGCCTTTGCCCTGGCCCGGTTGCACGAGGTGTTACCGGAGATGTTCAGGGCCGGAGAGCGCCTTTCCCGCTTCAAAGGCTATCTCGGCCGCTACCAGGTCAGCGAGATCTCTAGCGCAAAGGAGTCGGTGTAAGGCGTGGATTTAGGGTTGCAAAATCAGGTGGCGATCATTTTCGGCGGCACCTCCGGGGTGGGGCTGGCCACCGCGCATGCCCTGCAGGCCGAAGGGGCGAAGGTGGCGATCGGGGGGCGCTCCCCCGAGCGGCTGAGCGCTGCCCTGGCCAGCTTCCCCCAGGGCGCGCCGGTCCTGGGCAAGACGGTGGACGTCACCGCCGAGCGGGAGGTGGCGGGGTTCGTCGACGCGGCGTTGGCCCGCTGGGGAAGGGTGGACGTGGTGGTCAACGCCGCCGGGCAGAGTTTGATGCGCCCCTTCTTTGCCGTCGACGACGCCGATTGGCACGCCCAGTGGGCGCTCAAAGTGATGGCGGTGGTCTACGCGGTGCGCGCGGTGGTCCCGGCGATGCAGGCGCAAGGCGGCGGGGTGATCATCAACCTCAACTCCACC
>JAIMAE010000285.1 GCA_023512105.1 Bacillota bacterium
GGAAGGGTGGGCATGACCACCGCGTCGAGGCGTAGGCGCGCAAACTGCTCACGGTAGCGGCGAATCCAAGCCTGGCGGGTGGCCAGCCCCTCCAGGTAGTCCGCCCCGGCGACGTGTTGACCCTGTTCCAGGCGAGCGACCAAGTCAGCGGAGAGCAGCCCGCGCCGGGGACCGGTCAAGACCTCGCGGTGCACCCGGTACGATTCCGGGCCGCGGATGGCCATCTGTACCGCCATCCAATTGGGCCAGGGGTCCAGGGCGAAAGGCTCCAGGGCGAATCCCAACTCCTTGAGCAGGTGCAGGCAGTCGCGAAAGTTGGAGGCCACCGGTGGCGCCATCGCCTGTTCGATGTACTCCCAGGGCACTCCCAGGCGCTGCCAACCAAGGGCGCCCTTGAGCGGTCGCAGCGGATCCGGTTCCCCGGCCATGATCCGGTAACACCAGGCGGCCTCTTCGACCGTGCGGGTGATGGGGCCGACGTGGTCTAAAGTGGGAGCAAGAGGCATGATGCCGTCGAGCGGGATGCGTCCGTACCCCGGCTTGAACCCTACCACCCCACAGCAGGAGGCAGGAATCCGAATCGAGCCGCCGGTGTCAGTCCCGAGTCCAGCCGGGATCACCCCCGCGGCGACGGCGGCGGCCGTGCCCCCGCTGGAGCCACCGGGGATGTGTTCGAGGTTCCAGGGGTTGCGGGTGGGCGGGGTGATGACCCCGTAGGCCAACTCCTGGGTGTTGGTCTTTCCCAGGATGACCGCCCCCGCCTCGCGCAGGCGGGCCACGGCCGGGGCATCTGCTTCGGCCACCCAGTGGTAGGCCCGGGAGGAACCGGTGGTCGGCATGTCGCGGACATCGGCCAAGTCTTTGATGCCGATGGGAGCAGGCCAAAGCCATCCTAAGGGGGAGGCCTCTTTCAGGTTTTGCTCGGCCAACGTCCAGTCTAAGTAGACGAAGGCCCGGATCCAAGGCTCCCAGGCTTCCACCAGAGACCGGGCCCGCCGCAACACCGTCTCCGCCAGATCTGGGTGGGCGCGGACCTCCAACTGGAGTTGACGGATGGTCGTAAATGGCTGCATCTCAAACATTCCTTTCCGTGACCAGCCAGCGCGTCGGTTCAGTTCCCTTCCAGTGTAAGCCATTTTCCCAGCCGGTCATCCAAAAAAAGGCGCGGAGGCAAAAGACCGCGCCAGGGTCAGGATGGCGCCGACGAGGGCTGAGGGAACGATGGAGGGGGAGATGGTGGACCTTTTTGCGCTTTCCTGTCGCTTGCCATCCCTGGGGTCCGGCATACAATAGGGTACTACGTTGGGTCCTGGCCTTGGGTTGGAAAGGAGGGCCCCGGCCGGCGCTCGGGGAAACGGTATGCGCGCCCATCTGGCTACGTACTATCTACGCAAATGGATTAACGCCATCGTCGATTCGACGGAGACCTCGCCTAGTCTGGCCGAGATGATGAAGGAGCACTTAGAAGTCGACTGGGCTCGGCTGAAGGCACCTCCTTACGAGGCCATCTATGCCGTGCACAACAAGAAAGAACGCCTGATTGAGCTGCGGGTCGTCGACGCTCGCAACTACCTCGACGAGGTCTATCAGCGGGGATGGGCGCTATTGCGCATCGGGGTCAACGGCGCGTTGGTGACGCCGGAAGAGGAAGAGGTGGCGCGGAGCCTCTTTGCCACCGACACCTTTCGCACCTGTCGGGTCTGCGGGGCGCGGTTCAGCGGTTGGTTGGATTACTACGGGCACCTCAAGCTGGCCCACTTTGGGCAGACCCAGGAGGCGGCCAGCTAAGTTGCGGTAGCTGAAGCAAAGGCTCCGGCAGATGCCGGAGCCTTTTTGGATGAAGACGGCCTACAAGCCTTCCAGGGCCAGGATGCCGATGGAGATGGCGCTGAGTACGAACAGGCCGATGATCCCCACAAACCCTGCCGAGAACCCGCCGGAGAGTCCAATCACGATTCCAAACACCCAAGGTCCCACGGCCGAGAGGATGTTCGAGGGCCCGAGCTGCAGGCCGGAGATCCCTCCTAAGGTGATGGCGGGGGCGTTGTTGTGGAACAGGGTGGAGGTGGTGGTCGAAGCGCCGTTCTTGAAGGCCAGCGTCAAGGCGAACCAGACGGCGGCCCCAAGCGGGGTGGTGGC
>JAIMAE010000286.1 GCA_023512105.1 Bacillota bacterium
GAAGGTGAAGGTCACCGTCACCGGCTGGGCAAAACGGGCCGACGGCGTGGCCGCGAGGTCCACCGCCTGGATGACCGAGATGGAGGATACGGTGGACGGCAGCGCCGTCAAGGGGGTGACGGTCACGTTGGTGGCCTGGTTGACCGCGCCGGCAGGAACCGACACCGCAATCTGAGTCCCGTTGCTGGCAGTGGCGGTGAGCGAGCCACCACTCGGCCCCACGCTCTGGGTGACCGGTCCGCTGAGGCTCGGAGTCGGACTGGGAGTTGGCGCCGGCGCCGGGGCGCCCCCGCCGCCCCCGACCCCTCCCGTGGGCACTTCCCCCGTTCCGGAAGTGGCCATCGGTAGCGGAAGCGGGGTGGGTGCACTATCGGCCCACCCGACCCCGCTCCAACCGAGGAACGCTACGGAGAGCCAGATCGCAATCCCAGCTTTCAGGGTAGCTCGCATGTCGATGCTCCCTCCAAGGCCCAGACTGCGCAGAACCGTTTCTGTGCTTCAACGTTGGCTAGTCGGGCCGACCGCGCACTGCAAGAACACGAGTGTCAACCCACTCGAAGCCAATTCTGCCTGGCTCTCGGTCCTCAAGCCACTTTTACCCGCTTGTCCAGACCAAATCGAAGAGCAGCAGTGAAAAAATGAAACGACTGAGGCCCTGCCTCTGTTCACCGCAAGACGAACAGCGCCTTGCTCCCATCCCCATCAGTGTGGCCTGGCCATAGGCTGAGGGTAGTGTCGTAACCTAACGAGGAGCAGCCTGCTCCCATCCTCAGTCAGTAGCGGAGTCGACTAATACCCCGGTTAAAGCCATGCAAGCCACGTGCCAAATGCGGAGAGTACCTTGCCTCAACGGCGCGACAATTCTATCCGCCGTCTCTGGGTGCTTTGGGCTAATTATACGACTTTCGTTTGAGATCTCCTGCCTCATCGCGAAGGTTTCGCCATCATTACCGCATGGATTGTCGGAATCAACCGGGAAAGCTGTGCGCACAAGGAAGGCGGCGAGGATTCCCCGCCGCCATTGCAATGAACCTTGGCTCAGCGACCCAACATCTCTCGCATCGCCTGGGCCACCTGCCAGGGCATGGTGACCACTCTGGCGCCGGCTGCAGTCAGGGCTCGCTCCTTGCTCTCCAAGGTGCCTTGTCCGCGTTCGATGATGGCCCCTGCGTGCCCCATCCGCTTTCCGGGAGGGGCGGCGCGTCCAGCCAGATAGGCCACCACCGGCTTGCCGAACTCCTTGAGATAGGCGGCCGCCTCTTCCTCGGCGCTGCCGCCAATCTCCCCCACCATCACCACGCCCTGAGTCGCCGGATCTTCTTTGAAGTGATGGAGGACAGAGACGAAGTTCTGGCCCACCACCGGGTCGCCGCCCATGCCCACCACCGTGGTCTGGCCGAGGCCGGCCTGAGTCAAGGAGAAGGCGATCTCGTAACTCAAGGTCCCAGAGCGCGCCACCACCCCAATCGGCCCTGGGGTGTAGATGTGGTTGGGCATGATCCCCATCTTGGTCTTCTCGCTCGGGGAGATGATGCCAAAGGTGTTGGGGCCAATCACCACCACGTTGAGCTCGCGCGCCCGGGCGACGATGTCGATGGTGTCCTGCACCGGGATATGTTCGGGAATCAGCACCAGCAGGCGAATCCCGTTCTCCATGGCCTCAAAGGCGGCATCGCGGGCGTACGGCGCCGGCACGAAGACGATCGAGGCGTCAGCCCCGGTGGCGGCCACCGCTTCTTTGACGGTCTCGAACACCGGCACCCCTTCGACCTGATTTCCGCCCCTGCCGGGGGAGACCCCGGCCACCACCGGGGTGCCGTACTCCAGCATCTGCTTGGTGTGAAACCGCCCTTGGTTGCCGGTGATCCCCTGCACCAACACCTTGTGTTGCCGCGTCAACATGATCGCCATCCTACCGTCCCTCCCCCGCCAGCGCCACCGCCTGCTTGGCCGCCTCGGCCATGTCCGAGTAAGCGGAGATTCCCGCCTCCTCCAAAAGCCGCACCCCTTCGGCCTCGTTGGTGCCCACCAGCCGCACCACCATCGGCACCGGGATCCCCTGCCGTTCCTTCACGGTCAAGATGGCCTTGGCCACGTCGTCGCAGCGGGTGATGCCGCCGAAGATGTTGACGAA